>JAJZKS010000037.1 GCA_021850835.1 Thermoplasmata archaeon | reverse complement strand
CTTGCCCAGGAGGTCATGATCCACTTCCTTCCCAAGTTTTTCCAGGTGATCCCTCTGTTCGCGGATGTCCTTCATCCTGCGGTCAACCCTGACCGCTATGGCATCGAGATCCCTCTTTCTTGACTGGAGCTGATCCGAGATGGAGTTCAGCCTGGCAAGCTTCTCCTGTACTTCTGTCCTTGACTTTTCTGCCTGTGAAAGCTTTACTGTAAGGGCGCTCCTCTCCTGTTCTTTTGAAATAAGCTGCCTTCCAAGTTCGGTGGCCTTTTCCTCCCTGGCCCTGATGCCGTCCCTGATCTCGTCAATGTCATCTGCAAGGCCAGAATAAGCTATGAGGCTGGCTTCAGTATCCCTGGAAAGCTGTCCAAGGTCCCTGGCAAAATCACCCAGGAGATCAAGCCCCAGGATCTTGCTGAATGTCTTCTCCTTCTCCGCTGTGGTCTTTGATATGAGCGAATCTATCTCTCCCTGTTCCACAAATACCGAGTTCAGGAATGTGTCCTTGTCTATTCCTAAGATTCCGGATACAGTATCATCTACACCAGAAACTGTCCTCGCTAGTTCAGATTTATCCTCTGTAAGTATGGCATCCCTTGACTTGATGCCGCTCTTCCCAAGGGACATCATCCTCTGTATCTGGTATTCATGCTGCCCGATGTTGAAATCAAGTGTAACAGACATTTCCTCTGAACCACGCATGATGAGGTCAGATATGGAGGAACCCCTCTTTTCGCCAAATAGCGCGAATTTTATTGCATCAATGATGCTGCTCTTTCCCGCACCGTTGTGGCCGTAGATCACAGTAACTCCCTTCTCAAAATCAATCTTTGAATGGGCGTGGGACAGGAAGTTTACCAGTTCAAGCTGCTTTATGATCATGTCACTCACCTATCCCCAGTTTTTCCCTGAGCCACCTTATGGCTTCTTCCCTGTCCTGGCGGGCATGCCTGTAGAATTCCTGTGCCATTTCTGCAAGCTGGGGATTGTCCTTGAAATAAGCCTTTATGTAATCTGAAGCAGTGTCCATCCCGGGCCGGGACTCAATTTCAACTGTTTCTGATATGAATTCGGGGGGCCGGAAACTCGCGCCCTGGTATTTTGACAGAGCCCTCCTGACCTCTTCCTTATCTCCTGAGCCGTTCAGCCTCACCGTCACCAGGGGAGCTTTGCCTCCAAATCTGTCCCTGTATTTCTCCAGCGCCTTGTCAATATCCCCCATGTAGCTGTTGAAGTCGGATTCCACGAGGAACTGGTACCTGACCTTTGTGAGGGGTATTCTTTCAGCTTTTGCTTCCCCATTTTCCAGTGTAACCAGGTTGACTGACTTTCCCTGTTTCAGGAAGGCATTGATCTCCCGTATGCTCTTCATCTCCGTGGAACCCGCATATGAAAACAGCGGGTAGCTGTCTGCCTTTATGGCCCCATCATGCACATGGCCGAATGCAAGATAGCTGAAATGTTTCGGTAGATCCTCATACTTTGCCTCGCATGCATCTTCAATGAGGTACCCAGTAACTGCCTGGTGTGAAATGAGGATGGAATTCTTTGCAGCCTGTGCAAGCTTGTCAGCCTCCGCATATTCCTCAATAAGCTGGTCCTTCCTGGATCCCTTGAGGTTGGAAATCCCCACAATGAGAACCTCTTCCCCATCCTTTGAATATGTGCAGGATTCTACTCCGTCATGGCCAAGCAGCGTTATACCGAGGAAATCGAATATCTTAGCAGCAGGGTAATCCGTCCTTTTGGGCCTGTCATGATCCCCCATTATGAGGTACATGGGTATGCCCGCGTCCTTCATCTGGAGTGCAGTCTCCTTGAATTCCGTAAGTGCCCTGTTTGAGGGGCTCCAGGTATCAAAGAGGTCACCTGAGTGCACGATGAAATCCACCTTTCTCTCAATTGCAATCTCCATTGCCTCCCTGAATGCCTCGTAAAAATCGCTTTCACGATCGTCACGCATGTACTGGCGGCTTCCAAGGTGCGTATCCGACATATGCAGAAACCTTAACATTCAATCACCTAGTATCCTCGATATTCTCTTCAGGTCGCCTGAAGCACTGTTCTTTTGATCCCTTTCCATCCTTGACTCCCTGAGAAGGGCAACCACATCAATGTCGCCGCCTCCCTCCCTGCTCTCCCTTGTTCTGACCTTTACATTTACTGGTACCTTGACGAACTGGCCCACAAGGATTGCTTCCCCCACATTAAGGGAGGGAAGGTCGTCAATAACTGCCTGGCTGATACTTTCACCACTTTCCAGAATGGCTTTCTGATCCAGTGGATTCGTGATCCTGAGTATGATTTCGGAGTTGCACTGGCTAAGAACATCCTGGTCAATCTTCCCTGGCCTCTGCGTTATCACAACCAGGAATATCCCGAATTTTCGCCCTTCGGATGCAACTTTCTTTATGATCTGCGATATCTGCGTGGAGGAACCGGGCGGGACAAAATTGTGGGCCTCTTCAATAAATATGAAAACCGGATATTTGTACTGGGATGTAAGCTTTGATTCATAGATCTCGTTGACAACCCTGTACGAGAAATAGTTGGCAAGGAACTGGTCCATGCCTGAAAGGTCAAGGATTGACATCATGCCAGGCTGTATATAGTCTGCAAGCCCGGTTGTCCTGTCGCCGAAAATGCTCTTGACCTTGGAAAGAAGCCGTATCCTGCCTGCAATCTTGTGGTAATCCTCTGGCGGGTCAAGGGACTCCGCTGCCTTGATGAAATCATCAACGTCCCTCTTTCCATGCATGTTCTTCACAGATAGTTCCACGGACTTCCTGAGGTTCGTCCAGGACTCCTTAATGCCCATTATTTCAGATACATCATCAGCTTCAAGGTCGGCGAACCTGAGGGTAAATTCGTTGACGATTCCCTGCTGGAAAGAGTCATACCTTCCTGTGCTCAACGGTGTCCTGAAGACCCTGATGGAATTGCTGTAGAAACTGCCTGACTGGGATTTCCTCATGAGAACGTAATCTGCGTGTGGATCAAGGACAACAATAGATGCACCCTTCTTCAGGAGTTCCTCCATGAGGACACCAGCAGTATGCGATTTTCCAGCGCCTGTCTGGGCCACAATGGCAACATGCCGCCTCATTCCCGATACACTGAGGGATACCCGGACATCTGACCTGTCAGCCAGGTACCCAATGTCAAGTGATTCATCCTCGTCATACCTGAATATTTTTTCCAGCATCTGGCTGGTAGCCCTGTAAACCTTGGTTCCGGGCCTGATAAGGTCCCTTGAAAGCTCAAGGTTTCCTTCGTTCATTGAACCAAGGGTCCTTGCAAGGCAAAGGTTAACCGAGTAATCCAGGTCACTGGAAACATACCTGTTTACGCTTTCGTAATCCATGCTGTCGTTGAGAAGCTCGCTCTTGGAAATGATTCTCTCAACCCTTCCGAGGACTTTGTTCCCATTGATATCCATGTAAACGTATTCCCACTTCTTGACCTGCGAATTTTCCGACAGGACAAACCGGAAGATATCAGATGTATTGTCACCCACAACGTAGCCCAAATCAGATCCTGAGTCTTGCACGCCTTTCACCTCTTGTTTCATAGAAGCTTACTCCGATTTCCCGTTCAAATGCCTTCATGTAAATATTCTCCACTTCGCTGTTCCTGAACTTGACCAGGCGATCCACGTCCGCAAGCCAGATGTTGTATGCCTTCAGGTCCCCGTATCCCCAGAAAAGGAGGTTCAGCACATCTTCCGGAAGGCGGGATCCCTCAGTGGTATCCGGAATCTGGCCTTCCGTTGAGAATACAACATCAACTTTCAGGGGAAGATCGTTTACCCTTGGAAGTATATGGGTTGTGAGGACTGGAAACCTGCCTTCGCCCCAGATTCTTGGGACAGCCTGCAGCAGCGGAACAGTGTATCCTGCCTCCCTTGCAAGGGACTTCACGAGGAAGTGATCGCTTGCACCGAGCTGCTCCTCTTCCCTAAGAAATTCTTCGCTATGCTTACCTTGTTTTATCTGGTTGAGAAGAAATGACCTGAATAATTTTGATTCAGAACTCTTGGCCATGAATATTATTGGGATACCTTTGGCGGATGCCATATCCAGCATATTCCCAAGTGCTTCCACATACTTCCTGCTGAATTCCCGGTACCCTTCCGCATTGAGTGGCCTGAATTTCCTGAAAATCCTGCCTGTTAGTGACCCGTCCACCAGGATGTAATCAGGTGTTTCCTCCCTGAGCATCTCTATTATGCTGAGATGCTCTGAATGTTCCATGAGCATGATTGTGAATTGCTGAAGATCATCCCTCGAAACTGAAATGACTTCAGAAATGAAGCTTGGGTATATCTTCTTCCCCAGCACCGTATACGCACGTATGAGTATGAGTTTCTTGCCGTTGTAGAGTTCCCTTATGAATTCAGTGCTGTCCGTGGACGAAACTGCCTTTCCCGTTACCGGTTCTATATGCGGTGCAGCAATGAAATTATCCCTGAAAACGGGCCCATACAGTTCCCTTCTCCAGGAATCCTCAGCCATTTCCAGGCTGTTTTTAATTTCCTCCCTGTTGCTCCTGAGAAAATCCAGGAAAAGGGTAAAGGTGTCCTTCATTCCCTAAGGACAAAGAACCCATCTTCTATTAAATTGTTCTTTTGACTCCCTAAAAATGAGAAAATGCTACCTAATTGGGATTATGGTGAAGGTCAGTGCGAACATGACCAGGCCAATGATGCCAAGTGCAATTTGCCTTCCCTTGATGGGTGAATAGTCATCAAGCGCTGGAGGGTGGGTGAGCCCCATTATGACCACGAAAATGGCAAGAAGCCACCATCCAGTGTAATAATACCCTATGATGAACAGGAACGCAACAAAAATGTAGTCAACAATGGAAGCCTTCTTTCCGAAAAGCCCCCTTACGACATGCCCGCCATCAAGTTGCCCCACTGGCAGCAGGTTCATGGCTGTTGCAAACATTCCCACCCAGACCGCGAGGACCATTGGGAAGACCGGCTGGTTTGCCGGTGTTGTGAGATGAAGAAGGCTGTAGATAATGGGGAAATTGAGCGATATGGTTGTGGGGGCATTGGCTATGGGCACAAAGACATGGCTCAGGTAGGATGCCACAAATAGAAGGGGCAAAGCTGTCAGGAATCCAAACAGCGGGCCCGCAACCCCTATCTCAACCATTGCCCTCTTGTTGGGTACCGGGTCCCTAAGGGAGATGAAGGCTCCAAATGTCCCGATGGTTACTGGAAATGGTATGAAGAAAGGCAGGGAAGCCCTAACTTTGTGCCGCTTTGCGACAATGTAATGGCCCGTCTCGTGGATGCCAAGAATAAGCATCAGCGGAAGGGAGAAGAATATGAAGCCGTAGAACAGGCTCAAGTACTCGCTCGAACCAGGCTGGATAAAATAAGTCGCATATGTTGAGCCCACGTAAATAGTGGAAATTAAGGTCAGGATGAGCATTATCACATTGACGTACACGCCGGAAAACTTAGTCTTGACTCTTCTGGTCACTTCCAGGAAATGCTCCCCGTTCTGGGATAGGAAAGGGATGTAACCCTTTGGGATGAGTTCAATCCTTATGTCGTCGAATGCTTCAAAAAGCTGAGGGTTGTCGCTGTTGAAATAATAGAACCTGACACTCACAGGGTTCGCCTGTATGTCATAGGTATTAAGCCGGCTTGATACGGTGTCTACGACGTATTTCAGGTCCTCGCTCTGGACTCTGCCGACATTACCGTGCTGTTCCATCTTTTCTCCTTATTTTTAGACTTTTCCCCAGTTTAACGGGAATTATTCACGTTTCATAATTCCACTGACCCATGGGGAATTTTTCGTCTGTCGCTGATCGGGAGGTCATTGCCTGATGGCCCACCAGATGCTTCACCCGAGGCCCATGACTAAACGAGTTTTAGTCCCATGTCGTCATATATGCTCACAAATCACATATACTAATTTTTGGGACGGGATACATATTAGCTTCGGGTTATAATTCTTTACGCCTGTATGTTATGATACCACAAGCAATTTCGTGGCTCTCCCCGCCTTTGGCAAACGGGAGAACCACTAAAAATAAGTGAAATAACTGATTTTCTTAATCTATAATTCATTAAATAAAGCAATGCAGCGCCTGATGACTAGATTCAGATTTATTTGGAATAGTTCTTAAAACCCGCTGGCATGGATCTGATCATGAACGCCTCTGATTACCTGTTTGACCACCAGGGCGCAATGATCAGCGACCTAGAGAAGCTGGTGAACATGGAGACACCCTCAGGGGACAAAATGCTCCTTGACAGATGCGCGAGATACCTTGAGGATTACTTTCAGGACAATGTTACCTGCAGGGTCAGTGTTCTCGAGAACAATTCAGCGGGGAACAACCTGCTAGTCAGGTTCAATTTGGAATCCAAACTTAAGCCTGTTCTCCTCCTGGCCCACTATGACACCGTTTTTCCTGAAGGGACCATCAAAAGGATACCCTTTTCGGTGTCAGAGGACGGGGAGATGGCACGAGGACCTGGGATATTCGATATGAAAGCAGGTCTTGTCCAGGCTGTCTGGGCCCTTAAGGCACTGGAGAAACACGGGAAACCACGGAGGCCGGTGACTATCCTGGTCACATCGGACGAGGAGACTGGAAGCAATTCATCTAGGAAGGTTATCGAAGGAATGGCTAAGGAATCCGAAGCTGTCCTTGTGCTGGAACCATCACTGAATGGAAATCTCAAAACCGAAAGGAAAGGCGTGGGGGATATAGACATCACGTTCATCGGGAAACCATCACATTCGGGCCTTGACCCTTCAAAGGGCGCAAGTGCAATCAACGAGGCAGCAAGGATGATCCAATTCCTGCAGACCCTTAACCGCCCTGAATTAGAGACCACCGTAAATGTTGGAACCATAAGGGGAGGAACAGCCAGGAATGTCATACCAGGTGAAGCATTCATGCAGGTAGACTTCAGGATCGTTGCAGAGGAAGAGGGCGAGCGGATCATGAAAGAGGTTAGGAAATTCAGGCCTAAGGACAGCCGGGTCAGGATAGTGGTTAGCGGCGGCGTAAACCGGCCACCAATGCGCAAGACTGCAGATACTGACAGGCTCTTCAGCCTGGCAAAGAAAATAGGGCAGGAGTTTGGAAGGGACCTCAAGGAGACATCAGCAGGCGGAGGAAGCGACGGAAACTTCTGTGCTGCCCTTGGCGTGCCGGTTCTAGACGGACTTGGCGCGGTAGGAGATGGTGCACACTCAGACCAGGAAGTTCTTGACGTGAACGAAATGCCTGTAAGGGCAGCCATCCTGGAAAGGCTCCTCGAGGAAATCTGACCTTAGGTAAAACTTTAGGATAATGGCGCGGAAAGTAATAATATAATCTTGCGATATTCTGGCTTGCAGGGCTTGTGGTCTAGCGGTTATGACGTCGCTCTCACACAGCGGAGGTCACCGGTTCAAATCCGGTCAAGCCCATTCTCATGCTATCTCTTGAAACCTGTTTTTACCAGCAAAGAATCATCGAAATTTCTCCATATTGATCTGCCATAGCGGAAAATTTAAACATGGGCTTCCAAGCTGGCCAGGCCTTTTGGGCATCTTTACAGAAGGTTTCGAGAAACTTAGTTCAGCTGATTAAGCGGAATGGAGGATGAACCATACGCCCCCATGTAATGCATCGTTATAGTGAACCCGGTCGGGCTGGATGAAGGAAGAGTGATGTTCAGGACTGCCCCAGATTGCACCATGTTATCGCCTGTGGAAAATATGGAAACAATAGGTGTGCCGTCCGCTGTGTAGAAAAGGGGCGTAGAACCAACAACCCTTCCGTCCGGATTCATGATTTCACCGGAGAAGGCTGTGCTGGCATAAGGCAATCCATTGTTCAACCCAGTGGTCATAATGTGGGGAGTCCGGCTGTAACTGAACGAGAGGTTTGCAGTGCTCTGGTTGGTGAGGCCTTTGCCAAGGCTGAAAGAACCGTTGTCGTCTGATATGTTGAAAAAAATCATTTCCGGGTCAAGTTTCAGTGGTACAGAATATGTTATTGAAAGCCTTACCCATGAATCATGAAAGGTTGTATTGTTGGTAGTGAAAGTCTGAGTGCCGCTGGACAACTCCCTGAGATTCCCGTTGAATACCTTGCCGGTCATGGGATTGACAATAGTGAAGAAAATGGCAAGAAATAAAACTGCAGCCACGAGTATCGACAGTGCAATTTTCCTTTTCTTCATATTATACGGCCTTAATGAATTAATACGGCTATCTTATTATAATTTTGCGAGGTTATAAAATTTGGTGACTTTGTGCACTTATTTTTCCTGCTAACATTCGAGAAAGTGCAGGTATATTGCATTTGGACTTAGCAAGGCTTTTTCCCCATTTTATCGCTTCAGTCCCCGTAATTTCCCCCAGGCCATAACTCAGTGGCCCATTTTCTCATAATTCATTTCAGGTTCTCCCAGATTTTCCTCTCACATGGCTGAACCAGCAAATCATCTGGCTTATGTGTTTCTAAAGGGGAACTTCAGGGCAGATTGCTGAGCCATTTAATAGGTTGATTTGACTAAGCGATCGTGCGCGGTACTTTCCTGATTTCAATCATGGCAGTTGTTTTGGTGTTGCTGGTTATGTTCTCATTCCCTGCGGCAACAGTTCCAGCGGGCCCTCAAGCTGAAGTTGCGGCGCCAATGGTGCACAGCAATGGAAATTCCCTGGACATCGGCACGGCAGGCAATTCATCACTTTCATTATCTGTTCCGGGCAATAATGTAACAACTTCCCCTGTATCAACAAACTCAAACTGGACTGCAACGGGAAAACTGGTTTCCAGGGCCCTTGCAGACCTTAACATCCCGACAGAGGCAAAGCTGCCCCCAAATTTTGTGTATGGACCATTGAAGACAGACGGTTCCTACGGGCCAACGTACGGTTCAGGCCCAGCCCCGCTTGGCCTTGGCAGCTATGGGGTTTACAATAACAGTGGAATCCTGAGTAATTATACTTACTCGACGAAGAGCTTTGAAGGGTCAGTAACCATAAACAATGCCTCAGAACTCTATCTCAGTTCAGACAACCCTACAAGCTATTCCATCCAGCTAAATGCGGTTCTGAACAACGTTACGCTGTTTGGAAAAATCGGGTACCAGTTCTGGACACAGAATGTGGCATTCTATAACGCCTCTTCCCATTCCTTAACCTTCATAGACAATATCTGGAACCTGTCTTCACCTACAGCCCTGATCAACGGCAATGAATTCCACAATTACACCGGAACCCCTGTGCCGGGATTCTACTATTACAAGATTGGGCCCACCATAACAGTGAGTTATCCCTTTTCACTGAACCTCTACCTGAACTCAACGGAGATTGGCGGCTATAACACTGTATTCTTCAATTACTCACTCTCAGGAAACAATGTGAAATATCCATCCGGTTCCTATGACAGGGTGGAGTTCAATTCCTCCAGCCCATCATCACCGTCAAGCTCATCGCCTGCCCTTTTTGAAGTCAGCGGAAGCAGGCTTACTGATACAAACTTCATCCCCATGGATGCTGAACTTATTTTCGGTGGCCCGGGTGGAGGCTCCACCGCAAATTTCCAGAATATTAGCGGTTCCATGAACCTGAATTTCTACAACGGAACGCATTACAGCCCTGTGAGGTCTGCTTACAGTGTGGGATCTGAAACAGGCGAAACCTCACTGGGCATTTCAGAATATTACCAGGGAACAACAGCGTACCTTTCACCTGGACCATCTTTTGTCCGCGCCCTTTGGGGGATATCCAATTCGCCTGGATACATTACAGTTTCAGGAAAACTCGACCCAACAAATGCATTCATTTTCTTCAGCAACTCTGCCCGGATGGACAATGCCACAGCACAGTGGGCCCCTGTCCCTGCAAACGGAGATTTCAGCTATAGGCTGCAGAATGGGACTTATTCCATGGAGGCCCTGTTGAGCTACCATGACCCGGCATACTTCAACGGCTTGGCCGAAAAGGGTGGGTCCACTGCCATTTCACCGGTGGACCTCAAGACAAACCTTTCAAAAGGGCTTTACACCCCACTGTATGCCTCGGATAATTCACAGCTGGCATCCATAAGCAAAGGCGGAACTGGTACCGCAGCGAACCCATACATAATTCCCGGCCCAGATTATGCAAATTCAACTATTCATGGGCTTTCCAGCCACATTATGGGAGTGTTCTCCCAGGCTAATGATTACCTGTTCCCTTCGTTCTATGGAATCCTGATCGATAACACCACCGCTCATGCAGCATTCACAGGTTTCAGCTCCGGAACATGGAATTCAGCATTCCAGATACAGTACCCGGCAAAAATGGAAAGGGCTATAGAAACAATCTATGGTGGCGTTATGTCCAACGATCTTGCAATGGCTTTCTATGATTCCTCGAACATCGTACTGAATAATTCAGCCATTTCCGGTTGGTTCCCTTCCCTGGACTATTACGGATACACGCATTCCAATATTCCCACCATTGCGTCATTGATTTTCTGGAACACGACTGATTCACTCATAGCTGGAAATGTTGTTTCAAGCCAGGGTTCTGGCATCCTTCTCTATGGCACGAACGGATACTCAATGGGAGACTATGTGTGGAACAACACCTTCAGGAACGCCAGGATCCAGCCTATTGGCGGATACTTCTCCGGCGCCCCCATAGGGCTCACTGTGGCATCAAGCGGCAATACAGTTTACAATAACATATTCAACACAACCATACCTGTGGTGAGCCTCTCCGGACCTGGCCAGAACATATATACAGGGTCATGGGCAAACTACACCAACCACTTCGAAGTGGTTGGTG
>JAJZKS010000036.1 GCA_021850835.1 Thermoplasmata archaeon | reverse complement strand
GTGCTCATAACAACCCTGGATCCAGTTGGCGCCCTTGACAATGCGCGTTTTGTTTCAAGAGGTTCCATGCCAATGGTGAGGTCCACATCTCCATCAGGTATGATCGGGGCGTGGTAATCTCCTATTCTGACATCAACAGTCACTGAACCTCCTCTCTGCGCAAGGCCATGTATCTCCGACATGATGACTTTCTCCCCCTGCTCTATGGCAGCCTGGGATATTATGAGTCCCAGTGTTATTACTCCCTGTCCACCTACTCCCGCGAGCAAAATGTTAGTTTTCAATGCTGGTCACCTCGATTGCTTTGAATGGGCACACATAAGGTTGGGAACACACCCCACATCCATCACAGAGCACAGGATCAATAGTTACTTTTCCGTTGGATACTGAAAGGGCAGGGCATGCGAAATTCTCTACACAGTTGTAACATGAGGAGCATTTCTCAGGAACAACATGGTACTTGACTTCTACCCCCTCCCTCCTCATTCTGTTGTCCCGGAGGATTGCGCATTCGCGTTTTGCAATAACCACTGACACACCCTCATTCTTCAGGCCGTCCATTACTGCCCCAAGTGTCTCCTTCAGGTTGTAAGGGTCCACTGTCTTTACGCTGTCAACACCAAGGGACCTGACTATATTTTCAATGGACTGGTTTTTCTGCCTTCCTGTAGTTAGTGAAAGAGGAGTCCCGGGGTTTGGTTGCCGTCCGGTCATGGCTGTAACATCATTGTCCATGATCACAACTAGCATCCGTGAATTGTTGTTTACTGCATTTACCAGTGCAGGAATTCCTGCATGGAAGAAAGTTGAGTCGCCAATAAACGAGATTACCCTTTGGTCGGTCGCCTTGGTAAAGCCTGACCCAACACCAACAGAAGAACCCATTTCAAGCATAATGTCTGCCTCGCCGAAGGGTTCGTAATTGCCAAGGGAGTAACAACCAATGTCTGAGGAATAAATTGGATCATCCAGCTTAAGCATCCTCACTGCCCTCTTCACCGCAAAATATGTGGCCCTGTGGGGGCACCCAGCACAAAGTACCGGTGGTCTTGGAGGCAGCTCATTTCCCTGTATGTATGGTTTTCTGTCTGCAACATTGAACCCCAGCATTCCGGCAAGTGAAACTTCAAGTGTGTTGGGTGAAGTCTCATGGCTCATGGGTATGGTACCATCCATTTTACCATGGATGGTCACTTCAGGAAAACCAGCATCTGCAATTGCCCGGACGTCCGATTCTATGATCGGGTCGACTTCCTCAACCACAACAATTTTTCCGTGCCTTGAAAGGAATTCCCTTACTGCTTTTTCAGGCATAGGGTTTGTAATGCCAAGTTTCAGTACTTCAACATCAATCTGGTGTTTGTCAAGCACATCCCTGAGGACATTATATGCTTCTCCCGACGTTATTATGCCAATCCTGGATTCATGGTCCCCTTCATTTCTGTTCAGGATTCCCTGAAAATCATGCGCACCGATGCGCCCCATTTTGGCAACCAGTTCATCCTTATAGCCATATGCGTTTGAAGGCAGTGATACAAAGCTCCTGCCCCCTTTCTTAAATCTTCCCTCGAGGTTTGGTTCCGTAACAGGTGAAAGGGTTACGATGCCCCTCATATGGCTTATCCTTGTAGTTGTCCTGAATATTACCGGAAGATTTTCCATTTCGGATATCTCGAAGGCCACCTTGAGAAATTCCTTGCCCTCCTGAGGGTTTGAGGGCTCGATTAGGGGGACATGCGCAAAATGTGCGTAGTGGCGGTTGTCCTGCTCATTCTGAGAAGAGAACATTGAAGGATCATCCGCAGTCATTATGACCATGGGGCCACGGATTCCAGTATAGGAAATGCTCATAAGCACGTCGGAGGCAACATTTAACCCTACATGCTTCATGAAAACAAAGGATTTCAGTCCTGCCAGAGAGGCGGCAAATGCCGATTCCATGGCAACTTTTTCATTCACGGAAAATTCGAATTTCATCCCTGCCTTAGCACCTATTTCATAGAGAATGTCTCCAACCTCGCTGGACGGTGTTCCGGGATATGTGGTGGCTACAGCCACTCCAGTCTCAATGGCTCCACGTGCTATCGCTTCGTTTCCAAGAAGGAACATGTTCTCGCCGGGCTTTCCGGTAAGCAGGCCCTCATAAGCCGACATAAATAATCTCATGCATTCAAAGAGATTTGACTATATGAAGTGATACCCAGAAATATTTAGTGTGTCATTGTTTGTCAGGGCTTATTTTCAGGGTTCTGTGAATAAGTGTCATGCCATGATTAAAAAATACTTATGATGACAATGAGTATCATGGTATATTGTTCTGTTCTTCCACTGTAAATGAGATTTTTGCATCTGCAGCGACGGCTCCAGCCGCAGACACGATCACAGGATTGATGTCCATGGTAAGAATATCTAGTTTGCCTCCAGAAATCATGCCGCTCACTTTGAGGAGAAGGTCAGCAATTTTTTCACAATCGATCTTCGTACCCCTGAATCCTTTGCAGAAAACCCCTGACCTGATTTCCTGTATCATGTCAAGTGCATCCGGCCTGCCGATTGGAAGTTTCCTGAAAGCGACATCATGGTACAGTTCAGTGTATATTCCGCCGGTTCCCAGCATTATCACCGGTCCGAACACCGGATCCCGGGTCATTCCAACGATGAACTCTACCCCCTTGGGTGCCATCTCTTCCAGAAGGAATTCAGAGTGCGGGAACCTCTTTTTCATTGCGCCGTATTCTTCCAGAAGATCATAAATCCCCATTATTCCAGCCTTCACTCCTCCAACATCGCTCTTATGGATGATTGAAGTGTCAGAAACTTTCAGCACAAGAGGAAACCTGAGATCTATTGTATCAGGCAGCGTTTCAAAAACAATCCCCCTTGGTGTCGTGATTCCGTATTCCCTGAGTATGGCCTTGGCTTCAAACTCCGTGATATTTCTTATTCCCGGTGTGATCTCTGTCTCAGTGGTCATTCAACAGCCTCCCCAAGTAGATATTTCTCATGTAAAGTGCCTTCATTGCCGATACTGTTCTCTGTACAGATGGGTAAGCTGGTATCCTTGCCCTTTCAAATTCGACCATCAGTTTTCCGGTAAGCCTGTTCCCAATCACTCCTACCACAACTGTCTTTTTACTGGAGGCTTCAGCAATTGGCCCGATCACTGAAGTATCAATCTTCGGGGTCTGTGGGAGGGCATAAGTGATAATTCCATCCACATTCTCTGATTCAACCAGTATCTCAAGGATTGAAGCATAGGACTGGGTGCTCCCATCAGCAGTTAGGTCAATGGGATTGTTCAGGGAGGCAATAGGCAGTGCGTGCTGTTTCAACTGGCTGATTTCTTCCTGGTTGAATCTGGCCATTGAGAGTGCTGGTCTATAATCCTCAGATGTGAGCAGGTCGGTGGTGAGCACTCCTACCCCGCCCGCAGTGGTCAGAACTGCAATTCTCTTCCCCTCAAGCGGCCTGGCATATGCAAGTGCCCGGCCGAAATCAAGTAATTCAACCTCACTGTAGGCACGCACGACCCCAACCTGCCTCAGAATTCCGTCGAGGACCCTGTCGTCTGTGGCAAGTGCTCCAGTATGGAATGAAGCTGCTGCTGATGCTTCACGTGTCCTTCCAGTTTTAAGGATCGTAACTGGCTTCTTCATGTTTACATGCTTGATAGTCCTGAAAAACTTATCTCCGTTAGAGATGCTCTCCAAATACGCAACAATGGATTTGGTCTCATCATGTTCCAGGAACATTTCCATCAGGTCATCTTCATCAATGTCCGCACGGTTACCTATGTTCACGAAACCAGATATTCCTGTACCGTTTTCTGCCAGGGAATCCATGACAAGCAGCCCAAGAGCACCACTCTGGGAGATGAATCCTATCTGGCCCTCCCCCGGGAACCAGATCCTTTCCCCAGGTGTCAGCGCAGTATTAACCTTGGAATGAGGGAAAAGGACTCCAACTGTGTTTGGTCCGATGAGCCTTGTTTTTGTCCCTTTCAGATTTTCTTTAAGGCTGTCTTCAAGTTTCTTCCCTTCTTCCCCAAGTTCTGAAAAGCCTCCTGCGACGATTATGACAAATTCAACATCCCTCTGGACGCATTCCTGCAGGACGGAAGATGCAAGCCTTGCGGGAAGAGCAATGACTGCGAGATCCACTTTTCCCGGCACCGAAGAAATATCCGCATAGCATTTCAGCCCAAGGATCTCTTCATATGATGGGTTTATGGGGTAAATCTTGCCAAGGAATCCCTGGTTCACAAGGTTTTCCAGTACCGCATTTCCAATCTTTGAGCGGTCAGGGGATGCGCCTATAACCGCAATTGCATTGGGGCTGAGGAGATTATTAAACAAGTTCAACCATAAATTCAGTTGTTGATGGTGTATTAAGCCCATACCTAATATTTTCAGGTTTTGTCCCTTTTCGGCAATGAAGCCGGTTTAAAGCTGGGATTTCCCCTATAACTGGTATTATTCAGCTTCTTCGGATTGGTATGCCCGAGTGCCATTCCTGTCAAAGGAGACCCTGACAACAAAATTAGAGGAATCCATCAGGGCTTTCTGCAGCTGCTGGACGCTCCCATGCCTGCTTATTACCAGAAGAAACCCGTCTGAACCTCCACCCATTAGTTTTGCTGCCTGGGCACCGTTTTCAACTGCGAAGGAGATAAGGGAATCGATCCTTTCATTGGAAACCTTCTTTCCAAGTTGTTTCTTTATGTGCCACCCTGCATTCACAGCAGAGGAGAAGCCTTCAAAGTTCCCTGAAATTACGGAGTCCCTCATTTCAGTTGCAAGATTCTTCATGACTTTCAGGTTAGAAACTATATCACTGTCCCCGTCACGAGATTTCTCCACCTGCTCCTGTAAAACAGAAGTGCTTTCCCTGGTGTTGCCTGTGTACACCAGAAGGGTTCGCTTCTCAAGTTCCGCCATGAAATTCTCGTATTGTGAAAGATCAGTTGACTGTTCCTTCCCTGATGCAAATTCCATATACTTGAAATTTCCAAGGCTCACAGCAAATGGATCCTGTTTTCCCAGGGTAATGCCGAAATAGTCATGTTCAAGGCTGAAAGCCTCCCTTGCAAGGCTCCATGGATCCACTGTTTTCCCCTGGATAAGGTAAATGAGTTTAAGAAGCGCAGTGGTAAGGGCACTGGATGATCCGAGGCCAGAGCCCGGAGGCACACCGCTGTTAATGGCAATCCGGCCTTTGGAGATTCCCCGGCTCTCAAGGAGTCTTGACATCTTGCTCAGCACTTCATTGTCGCCGGTTCCCTTTCCAATGAGGATGCTCTTGAGGAAATCCCGTGAAGATATTTCCAGATCATAATCATCCTGCGTATAAATGACAGTAACTCCCCTGTCTATTGCAGTGTTGACCACTGCTCCCCCATACTTGTCGCAGAAGGGCGAAATGTCAGTGCCTCCACCGCCAAAGCTTACCCTGAAAGGGCTGTAGGCGATGAATCTTTTTCCGGCCATTGCAATACGCACATGACCTTCTATCTCATAAATATGAAGCATGAGGGTCTTCCTGAAATAACGGATATATATTCTTGTGGCATGTTGTAGCAATGGAAAAAAACAACAGTTACTGGCATACAATTTCTGCCGGGCCCGAACCGCCTGAACACCTTTACGTAATAGTCGAGACTCCTAAGGGCAGCAAGAACAAGTTCGAGATTTCAAAGAAGTTCCCCGGGGTTGTCCTTGACAGGGTGCTGCACTCATCTGTAATGTATCCCATTGAGTATGGTGCAGTTCCACAGACCCTTTATGCAGATGGAGATCCCCTGGATGCAATGGTTCTGACAAGTGAACCCACATATCCGGGAATAATAATTGAAGCTAGGCCGGTCGGGGTTATGAAGATGATAGACCAGGGGGACCAGGATAACAAAATCCTCATGGTTGCGGAAGGGGACCCCAGATACAAACACGTAAAGAGCTACAGCGATCTGCCTGAGCACGCCTTGAAGGAAATAGCAAACTTCTTCCAGACTTACAAGATTCTTGAGAACAAGAAGACTGAAGTCCTAGGCTGGGAAGGCAAGGATTTTGCAATCAAGGAAATCAAGGAATCCATGGAAACATACCGGAAAAAATTCCCTCAGTAATTATGGAAAGCAGCACAACCATTCCAGTCGGAAAAGGAAAGGTCACCATAGACCGGTCCCTCAGGGAGTACGGGGAAAAGGGATATTACATAATCATCAGGATGGAGACTGTTGCCGGGCCATGTAACGATGTTGACTGCGAGAGGATCCCTGTTGGCATTGTTGAGGTTGCACAGGTGCCTGACCAGTCTTACAGGATATATGCAGGGGACGGTTATTTCCTGGCAATCGATCCGCCTGTCCAGATGTACATAGACAGGGACAGGCTTTCGGTTATCCTTAAGAAAAGTACCCTTGGGAAACTTGTTGCCAAGGGCCTCTATTTCTCCTGAACTGCTCAGAGTAAATTACTCCGGAATCAACTTTTCCCAATGTTTTTAAGGGCCCCTGTAGTACCCTCATACGCCGTTTGAAAAGTTGAAGGACAGGTTCCAACTGGGGAACAGGGAGCTATGGGGAGTGAGTGTAGCTTCAGGCATACGTTCCATCGGCTTTGGAGCCACCTGGCCCTATATGGCCATATTTCTCAATAACACCCTTGGCGTTCCTGTTTATTTTGTAGGTGTGATATTCACTCTCGGGTCCATAGTTTCCATTGTCTTCAGTATTGGTGGCGGGGCCCTTGCTGACATGATAGGGAGGAAGAAGGTGCTCATCCTGGGGAGCGGCCTGTCCGGAGCACTGTTCCTGGCTGTTGCAGTCCTGCTGCATTATTCGGCCCCCACACTTGCTATAGTTGCAGTTTTCATTTTCACTTCAGCCGGGGGTTCGCTAATATTCCCATCGGCCAATGCTCTTGTGGCGGACGTAACATCGCCTGCGGATAGGACCAATGGTTATGTGGTGTACAGGATAATGTCAAACCTCGGATGGGCCATAGGCCCACTCAGCGGGGCATTCATTTATGACAGTGGAATCTTCTGGATTTTCATTCTCATAACTGCATGCAGCGTCATCCAGGGCCTCATGGTCCTGTTCTTGGTGAAGGACCGGTGGAAAGAAAGAAGGAAGAGCGAGAGCCTCAGGAAAACGGGCAAAATCAGTATTATCTCTTATGACAGGTTCCTTATAGTCTTCACAGTGGGGACATTCTTTCTCACACTGGTTTCATCTCAGTTTTCGGTCACTCTTCCGGTTTTCATAAAGGGCAGTGTTTCCATACCCACAAGTTACATCGGTTACATTTACGCAGTGAACGGGGTTGTCGTGGTCATAGGCCAGTATCCCATCACCAATCTCATGAAAAGGTATCCGGAAATCCTCTCAATGATACTTGGTACAGCTGCATATGCCATAGGGTATCTTTTTGTGGGTTTCTCCTCAAGCCTGGCGGATCTCATGGGAGACATGCTCATCATAACAATTGGTGAAAATCTTGTTTCTCCGGTGATGAACAGCATCGTTTCAAAGATAGCGCCAAGTGACAAGCTTGCCCGGTACCTCGGATTCATGGGTATGATGAACTCATCAGGTAGGGCGTTCGGCCCCTCAGTGGGAACATTTCTCATTTCACTTTATGCATTCAATGGCCTGAAGCTGTGGTCCACCATGGACCTTTTTGGAATTGCCGGCATAGCACTGTTCCTGGCCTTTTCCAGGATGGCGGCCCGAAGGGAGCCTGACATTCAGCAGGATACCATGGATCAGAGTGCCTGAGTGCCAACTGACAGCAGCACCCCAATGAGGAAAATGAAGCCGATAAAGGTGTTGGAATTCTGGAAAGATACCTTGATGCTTCTGGGGTCGTCCGGGTTTACTATGTAATGCTGGTAGAAGATCAGTATTGAAATGGGTATAAGCGAAAGGAAATAGAACACCGATCTAAGGTAGAAGCCAAGGATAAGAAAGAAAGCAAACGTCAGGGCATGGATAAGGTTTGAAAGGAGCAGTCCCCTCTTGATTCCATAATCTGTCATCACTGTCCTGAGGCCTAGGGTCCTGTCATGCTCCATGTCTGGTATGGTGTAGATCATGTCGAATCCGGCAATCCAGAGGGATGAAGCGAAGAATATGAGGTAAAGTGGCCATGTGTGCGGGAAGGCGGGCGTGATTGCCAGATATCCTGCAAGCACTCCCACTCCTATGGTAAGGCCCATGTAGATGTGCCTCCATGGGGTTATCCTCTTCAGGAATGGATCAGTAACAAAGAGGAAAAGGACTATTGGGGAAAGGAAGAACACGAAGGAGTTGAGGAGGAAGGCTGAAATTTCGAATATTGCACCGAAGATGAGTGTTAGGGCGACGGCAGTGCTTACCCTCATCTTTCCTGTGACAAGAAGCCACTCTTTCTTCCTGGGGTTGAGCCTGTCAAACTTGAGTCCCTCAATCCTGTTTACAGACATTGCGGTTGCCCTTGCAAATGTTGTTGCAACCAGTATGAGCAGAAGCTTCACATAGTCATAATGCCCCGCCGATGCAAGCACCGCACCGCTGAATACAAACGGCAGGTCGAAAACCGTGTGTTCCAGCTTTATGTACTCCACAATGTCCTTTAACTTCATAATCCGTATTCTCTCCATCTTTTCCTTACTGTATCTTTAATTTCTTCAGGCACATCCATCACTTCTGGCCAGTTCCGGGTGAAGCCTTCTGCCTGTCCCTTGCGTGTGGCATCAATGCCCATTTTTGAACCGTAATTAAACTGTTGGGATGCGTGATCCAGGCTGTCAGTTACTGTTCCAGGCACAATAAATACATCCCTCTGGGGGTCTATTCTGGTGCTCATTGCCCATATTACCTGTTTTCTGTCATGGACATCAATGTCAGAATCCACAACAACAATTATTTTTGAAAACATCAACTGGCCAAGCCCCCACAATGCGAACATTACTTTCTTAGCCTGCCCCGGGTACCTTTTCTTTATGGAAACCACTACCATATTGTGGAAGACCGCCTCTTCCATGGTATTCATATCAATGATCTCTGGAATTTGGAACCTGATAATGGGCAGAAACATCCTTTCTATGGCTTTTCCAATTATTACGTCCTCGTGCCATAGCTTCCCAACTATGCTGGTGGGATAGATGGGGTTCTTCTTCTCTATAACTCTCTTTACGTGGAAAACAGGAAACTGCTCTTCCAGGGAATAGTAGCCAGTGTGGTCTCCAAATGGCCCTTCCAGCCTCGTTTCAGTGGGGTCAACAATTCCTTCCAGAACAATTTCCGCGTTCCTCGGGTACTGCAGGTCAACAGTCTGACCCTGTGCGAGTTCCATCTTTTTTCTGGAAACAAGGCCTGCAAAGGAAAATTCATCAAGTCCATTCGGGAGTGGAGCCACAGCAGAGAAGATTGTCAGCGGATCTGTTCCAAGGACAACGGCTACTTCCATCGGCTTCTTCATTTCTGAGTAATCGTGATAGTGTTCTGCACCGCCCTTATGTATCTGCCAGTGCATCCCAAGGGTTTCGTCATCATATACCTGTAGCCTGTACATGCCAACATTTCGGTGCCCAGTTTCCGGATCCCGTGACACAACTACAGGCAAAGTGATGAACCTGCCGGCATCTCCCGGCCAGGTTTTGCATATAGGGTACCTGGAAAGTTCAGGTTTTTCCATGATAGTGTGAGATGGCCCCATGGAAGAGGAGACCTTGGGCTTTATGCCTCCCAGCTCCTTCATCATCTGGAGGCCCTTGGAAATAAGTGAATCGGTATCGCTTGGGACCTGTACCAGGCCAAGGAGCCTGTTCCCAATATTCTCGGGTTCGTCCCCAAGGACCATTTTCATTCTCTCCCAATCAGAGAAAAGGTTGCCTACGGCTGGTATATCGGAACCGCTGACTTTGTTGAAGAGAATGGTCATCTTCTTTCCCACTCTCTGTTCCTCGCTCAATATATGGGTCAGTTCCAAATCGGGATCCACAGAGACATTTACATCCCTGAGCATAGACTTCGTACGAAGTGCGTCAAGATAATCCCCTAGGTCAGCGAAAACCATTATGCCTCCCCATTGCAACTTTAAATATCATCTTTTGTACGAAAATTTTCCGGCATGGGAATTAATTGGGGAGCAGATAAAGATTCACAGCTTACCCGTCTGGATGCCTTCAGGGAATTCAGTGTTTCCTGCCCTCAAGAACAGCCCTTGCAGCAGAGAGCCTTGCGATGGGTATTCTGTAGGGGGAAGCTGAAACATAATCCAACCCGATCCTGTTGCAGAAATAGATGGTTGAAGGGTCGCCTCCCTGCTCTCCACAGATCCCCACTTCAAGTTTCCTGTTGGTTTTTCTCCCTCTTTCAACCGCCATTTTCATGAGTTCACCGACGCCTTCCTCATCCACGGTTGCAAATGGGTCAGTTGGAAGTATCCCCTCTTCAACGTAGCTTGCAAGGAATTTCCCTTCAGCATCATCCCTGCTGTAACCGAAAGTCATCTGTGTCAGGTCATTAGTGCCGAAAGAGAAGAAGTCGGCAAATTCTGCAATCTTGTCTGCAGTAATGCAGGCTCTGGGGATTTCTATCATGGTGCCGAACTTATAATCAATGTCATTGTCACCTGCTGCTTTTCTGGCTACCTCTTCAAGCCTTTCCCTGAGACGCTTAAGCTCATTCATGTGCCCGACCAGCGGTATCATTATTTCTGGGAGTATGGTGTGCCCCTGCTCCTTGACCTTGATGGCTGCGGTTATAATTGCCTTGACCTGCATTTCATAAATCTCAGGGTAACTCAGGCCGAGCCTGCATCCCCGGAACCCGAGCATTGG
>JAJZKS010000035.1 GCA_021850835.1 Thermoplasmata archaeon | reverse complement strand
AACTATACAATAGCATTTCTTGCAATATTCGCTGCCTTATTCATATACATGATAATGGCCCTTAACCCCGGAATGAGGATGGAACGCGCACTGGTGCCAAAATTGCTCGTGACGCATTCTCCATCAGACAAGCCCCCGTTCATCGATTCCACTGGCGCACACTCCGGTGCCCTTTTGGGAGACGTAAGGCATGATCCATTCCAGTCAGGTGGGCTGGAAACTCCTGCACACGACAGGGTAGAGTCAGGCAACATTCACAAGGCACACAAAGGTGTTCTTTTCGTTGATGAAATGAACCTGCTGAGGCCGGAAAGTCAGCAAGCCCTCCTTACAGCAATGCAGGAGAAGAAATTTTCCATTTCGGGGCAGAGTGAAAGGAGCGCAGGCGCTATGGTCCAGACAGAACCTGTTCCTTGCGATTTTGTTCTAGTTGCTGCGGGAAACCTGGACGCAGTACAGGGAATACATCCTGCACTCAGGTCAAGGATAAGGGGATACGGATACGAGGTATACGTTAACGATACAATGGAAGACAATGATGAGAACAGGCACAAGCTCGTTCAATTCATTGCCCAGGAAATACTCAAGGACAAAAAGATCCCGCACTTCGACATCGGGGCAGTAACAGAGATCATAAAGGAAGCCCAGAAGAGATCAGGTAGAAAAGGAAAACTCACCCTGAGGCTAAGGGAGCTTGGTGGACTTATCAGGGTTGCTGGAGATATCGCCATTACTGAAAAGACAGATGTAGTTTCTGCTAGACAGGTAGTGGCTGCAAAGGCACTGAGCAAGCCGCTGGAGCAGCAGGTTGCTGACAGATCTATACAGATAAGGAAGACCTACCAGACATTCAGGAGTGAAGGTTCACAGGTTGGGATGGTTAACGGTTTAGCTGTGGTAGGTGCAAACACGGGAATGGCAGACTACACTGGAATCGTGATGCCAATAGTTGCAGAAGTTACTCCTGCACAGCACAAGGGAAATGGTGTAGTGGTAGCTACCGGCAAACTTGGAGAAATAGCAAAAGAAGCTGTCCAGAACGTGTCGGCCGTGTTCAAGAAACTCAGTGGGAAAGACATATCGGATCTTGATATCCACATCCAGTTCATTGGAACATATGAAGGTGTAGAAGGGGATTCTGCAAGCGTTTCTATTGCAACCGCCGTGATATCTGCAATTGAGAACATACCGATCGACCAGACTGTGGCCATGACCGGATCCCTTAGCGTAAGGGGTGCAGTCCTTCCAGTTGGAGGGGTTACTGCAAAGGTTGAGGCTGCAATAGAAGCTGGAATGAAGAGAGTTATCGTTCCTGCTGCCAATTATGGGGATATCGTTCTTGACCAGGCCCATGAAGGCAAGATTGACATAATTGCGGCAACAGATATCAGGGAAGTGTGGGACAATGCACTCATTGCAAGCCCTGAGAAGCAGAAGTTCCTCTCATCGGTTGCGGATTTCCTCAACTCGAAGATGTTTGGTGGCGGGAAACAGGGCACAAGGCCCGGCACAAATGTTGCCTGAAGTAAAATACTATAAACTGCTGGCGTGGGATTGCCTCTCATCAATCAGGGGCTTTCTCGGAGCCAGCCACAATGATTTTTTTTCCGTAATTGATGCGGACAAGATCATAAGCATAGAACAGGTATCAGTTGCATACGAAAGGGCAAAACGTCTCATCAGCTATTCTGAAAAGATAAAGCGCCCCGAGTCCGCATTCCTAATGCTTATTTCCGGGGAGAAGCAGATTTCGAAGGCACAGGAGGAAATCGGCATATCGAGTTCCACAAAGAACATAATGGTGGTTTACTCAAACCATGAGGATCTTCTGGAGTTCGAGAGTCTCTGCCATGGACTTCTGAAGGCAGAAAAGGTGATCCCCATTCCTGAAAGGGCGATTGAATTGGACGGAGTAGTTTTTACAAGGATGGCAAGGGTCGAAATATCCATATAACCTTTATATTTCAAGCTCCATATTACGGCGATGAAAAATTTTCTGGCGATATTCGGCCACGTTGCCATTGATGTGACAATGAATGTGGATTTCTTTCCTGCAAAAGGCTCAGTCGCAATCAACAAGTTAAAGGAAAGCTTTGGCGGTACTGCTGGGAACCTTGCAATGATCGGTGCCAGGCTGGGGTTTCCATTTCACCTTTTTTCTGCGGTATCAGGAAAATCTCACGATAAATACATCAAATTCCTCAGTGAAATAGGTGCTGACACATCCCATCTTTTCGTCGACAGCGAAGATCTGGGTCCTATCGGGTACGCGGCCTCCAACGGGGAAGACCAGATTTACTATTTCTACCAGGGGCCAATGAACGGACCCCTTGAAAGCCGGATTTCCCTTGATCCTGAAGGATACCAGTACGTGCACTTTGGAACCGGATTGCCAAATGACTATATTTCTATCAGCAGGAAGTGCACTGGCTCCAGGATAGTATTCGATCCCGGCCAGGAAATAAACTACAGGTATGATAGTGAAACCTTGGGAAAAATGCTGCAGCTGTCTTACCTGACCATACTCAACGAATCCGAATCAGCCAAGGCGGAAGATATTTTAGGGATAGGGAATGGGGAACTTTACCATCACTGCCGGGAACTCATTGTGACGAGGGGAGACAAGGGCTCCACATATTTCCATGATCGCAAAAGCCAGCATTTTCCGGCAAAAGAGGTTAAGAATCCATATGAAACCATTGGAGCAGGAGATGCATTTCGTGCCGGCATGTATTTCGCACTATGGCGGAATCTCGGAATGGAAAAAGCCATAGAGTTGGGATCTATTGTATCGGCCGAGGCTATTTCCGGTCCTTTCCAAGATTTCAGGAAAACCGGGGACCAGATGCTGAAGATCTTATCCCAATGATTTCATTAAATCATTAGTGATCCTTCTTTTATGCCACTGTATGAATTTGAAGGAAGGGTGCCTGTTCTGGACGAATCGGCATATGTTTTCCCATCGGCTGTCATTATTGGCAACGTTAGAATAGGAAAGGAAGTCTGGATTGGGCCAGGTGCAGTTGTTAGAGGAGATTACGGCGAGATAGAAGTTGGTGATTATACCGCAGTGGAAGACAATGTTGTGATCCACGCTAGGCCAGGAGAGAAGACAACAATTGGAAAACATGTAACTCTGGGGCATTTGTCTGTTATACATACTCCAACAATAAACGACTGGGCGGTCATCGGCATGAACTCAACCATTTCTGATTTTGCCAATGTTGGAACCTGGGCTGCCATAGCGGAAGGGGCTGTTGTAAGGAACAGGTTTGAGATACCGGATGGAAGTATTGCAGCAGGTGTGCCTGCTAAGGTTATTGGCGAAATAAATGATGAATACAGGAGGCTCTGGGAAGATTACAAGAACAATTACAATACTTTCTGCAGGCGTTACAGGGACAATTTGTCTCAGGTGAAAAAATAAATTAAACCTTATGCACATTTCATAAATGCATGTTGTCTCACATTCCTATTGTAGATGTAAGGGCAAGGAAAGTCATTGATTCAAGGGGAAACTTCACGGTCGAAGCGACCGTGGACCTTGAATATTCCACAGGAGTCTGCTCCTCGCCATCCGGCGCTAGCACAGGGGCAACTGAAATGCAGGCTTTTCCCAAGGGGGGGCCGGATGAGTCAATAAAGTTCTTTGAAAAGAACGTAAAGAACAGAATTCTAGGTTTCAATGCACTGGACCAGCAGGGACTGGATGCCATACTAAGAGAACTTGACGGCTCGGAATACCTTTCAAACCTTGGGGGGAACATGGCAACCGCAATTTCGGTTGCAAACGCAAAGGCAGTATCACAGGCCCTGGACATTCCACTTTACAAGTATGTAGGAGGAATGTTTTCAAGGAGCCTGCCCAGACCAATGGGAAACGTAATTGGCGGTGGCCGGCACTCCAGAAACGGAACTACAATACAGGAGTTCCTTGTTTCGACCCAGGGAAAGACTTTCATGGAATCTGCATTCGTGAATACCAGGGTCCACAGAAGAATTGGCGAGCTGCTGTCTGACAAGCTGAAGGGAGTGAGCGTCGGGGTTGGCGACGAAAGGGCATGGACAGCCAGCATAGACGACCTAGAGGCGGTGGAAATTATAAAACAGGCAGTAAAGGAAATGTCCAGTGAACACAAGGTGAAGATACTGCTTGGCGTGGACTTTGCGGCGACGGAATATTTCAAGGATGGAAAGTACCACTACAAGAAGGAGGTTAAAACTCGTGACCAGCAGATTGATTTTGCAGCATCCTTTTCCAATGAGCTTGGCTTTTATTTCAATGAAGACCCGATGGAAGATACCGACTATGAGGGATTTGCCGAGGTCACAAGAAAAGTCGGCAAGAATGGTGTAGTTGTTGGGGATGATCTATACACAACAAACCCCCAGAGGCTCAGGAAAGGAATAGAACTCAAGTCCACAAGCGGGATACTCATCAAGGTGAACCAGATAGGCACCCTTTCGAGTACCGTTGAGGCTGTTAAAATGGCCACTGAGGCCGGAATGAGCAGGACGGTTTCGCATAGGAGCGGAGAGACAACCGACGATTTCATTGCACACCTTTCTGTTGCGTTCGGCGCTGAGTTCATCAAGACCGGAACTATTGGCGGGGAGAGATTGGCCAAACTCAATGAACTCATCAGGATAGAGGAAGATTTCCTTTAGGCAACCTTCAATGCTGAACCTGGTTGGCCTTGGACTGAGGGGTATCAAAAGCCTTACGCTGGAACAGTTTGAGGTTCTGAAGCTTTCAGACCTTGTATATTTTGAAACATATACTTCAATATCTCCACAGGGTACAATTAGGGAGCTGGAGGGCCTCCTGGGCAGGGAAGTTATTCCCGCTGACAGGGAATTTGTGGAAAGCCAAGAGGAAATTATCCGCCTTTCCGCTTACCAGAAGGTTTCAGTAATAGTCACGGGTGATCCGCTTTCCGCGACGACCCACAACCAGCTGCGCGCTGACGCCCTTGATGCAGGGATAGAAGTGGCCATTTTTGAAAATGCTTCCATTATATCAGTGATCCCAGGGAAGATCGGTCTATTTCCCTACAGGATGGGGCCGCCTGTTTCAGTGCCATTCCCTCAGGATAATTTCCTGCCCAAAAGTGTCGCAGAAAAAATTGCAGCCAACCTTTCACTGAACCAGCATACCATTCTTCTCCTTGACCTTAAAGATGGCAGGACCATGTTCCCGCACGAAGCCCTCGAGACCATACTTCAGATGGAAGAGCGTTATGGCTTTGATTTCCTCAATGATCAAAGCAAAGTCTTCTCGCTGTCACGGGTATCCCAGGAAGGGGAGAGGCTTATTTATGACTCAGTTTCTAATATCATCCTTGCCCGTTTCGCAGAATTTCCAGCCGCTGTGGTGATCCCTGCAGCTTTAAACCACAATGAGGCTGCTTTTGCTGAAAAATTCACAAAAAAATGCAGTTATTTCAGGTAGGTTTCAACTACCTGCATAACATATGTGAGAGGTATGTTGTATCTCCTGGCGACGTATTCCGGATCCAGGTAGTCGCAGTAGTCAAGGAGTATATTCCTGGTCATTTCGTCCGGCGAAATTCTGTTTATATAGTAATGCAGCTTTCCAAGAAGGCCATCCTTTTTCTGGATAAGCTCAAGGCGCCTTTCCATCATGTCGTTGAGTTCATTCTCTGTTTTGCTTAAGTTCGCCATTAGTTCTTTTGGCGCAATTGCAGTTTCATCCCCTTCTCCAGGTTCTTTCTCCGGAATGTCATAACGTTTTACTTCAATGAAGTTCCTGGAATAGTCTGCAACCAGTGTCGAAAAGCCAGTGGGCTTGTAAATTTTCCTGGGGGCTCCAGAACTGCTTGGTATTATACCTGCAGAAAGAATGAGGTTGGCCTTTTCCAGCAAGTCAAGCTGCTTGTTGATGGCCTGCTGAGACACCCCTATCCATCTGCTGATCTGTAAGGCATAGGATTGGTCGAGGATCAAGCCTCTCAGAATTTCTCGTCGTGTGTTGTTCTCAATGGCCGAAATCAAAGAAAGGATGTCCTCGTCAATCATTTTCGCGCCTCAGTCTATGGAGATATTTCTGCCACCCGGGATCTCTTTTCTTGCACGTTCCACTGAAACATCCAGTATTCCATTGAGGAACTTTGCACTCGCGGTGTCAGGTTTCAGTTCATAGCTGAAGTCAAAGCTCTTGTAGTACTTCCTTGGCCCTTCCTTTACCTCCATTGTCACATTGTACTCTGAAACATTGAGCTGGATGTTCTCCTTGGAAATACCGGGCAGTTCGTATGTAATGAAGATTTTGTCCTTGTCTTCAGTGAGGTCTGTTATTGGTTCTCTGACGTCCTTGTCCAGTAGTTTTGGTTCCTTCCCAAACATCCTTCCCTGGGGAACATTGCCGAATTCCTCAAAGACTGGCTTCCCATCCTGCCCTATCTTGTAAGAAAATCCGTAAACATATGGCCCGAAGGTCTGTACGTCAGATTCCTTAAGCATCCGGTCCCACATCTTCATCATCCTGTCATTGAACCTGTCAAAGTCGAAACCGAAGTTCTCAAAGAACTCCTCGAACTCATCTCTCCAGTCGTCGTCTTTTCTTCTCCTGTATGGCATGTTTACATCCTCCTGTTGTCAACCATTAGTTGACAACTAATGATTAATTCAAATTATTTAAAGATTGCCCTTGTGGAGATACTGGAACTTATCCACGGATTAAAACTCAAGAAAAAAGGTACTCACACTTTTATCTAAAGGGAATGGCGTAATTGTTAGTGTACGCCCTTTTAAAAGTTGAGGCATTTTTATATAGGGTTTATGTTGGAAACCATCAAGGAAGATATCATAATTATGGGTGGAGGAATGGCTGGGCTAAGGGCAGCCATTTCGGCAGCGGAGAAGGACAATTCAATTTCAGTTGGGCTTGTATCTAAGCTTTACCCTCTAAGGTCCCACTCCGTGTCCGCAGAAGGGGGAACCAGTGCAGTTCTTGATCCCAGGGACAATCTTGACCTCCACGCTTTTGATACCATAAAGGGAAGCGACTATCTGGCCGACCAGGATGCAGTGGAGGAGTTTGTGCGGATAGTTCCAGAGCAGATTTATACTACTGACCGCTGGGGGTGCCCGTGGTCCAGGAACTCTGACGGAACCATTTCACAGAGGGACTTTGGTGGATTGAGCTTCCCAAGGGCTACATTTGCAGCGGACAAGACAGGGTTCCATGTTATGCAGACCCTTTTCAGCAGGTGCCAGATGTATGACAGGATACACTTTTACAATGAGTATTTTGTAACTTCCGCAATTATAGGCCAGAACAGGTTCAACGGCCTTACTGCCATCAACCTCAAGACAGGGGAGTTTGTTGTTTTCCAGGGAAAGGCGCTCATCTTTGCAGCGGGTGGGGCCGGCCGCCTTTACCAGTTCAGCACATATGCGAGCTCAGTTACCGGTGACGGCAATGCGATTGCATACAGGGCAGGCCTTTCACTGAAGGACATGGAATTCATGCAGTTCCATCCCACTGGCCTGGTCCCGTCCGGAATCCTTATTACAGAGGCAGCCAGGGCTGAAGGGGGGTATCTCAGGAACTCTGAAGGCAAACGGTTCATGGAAAAGTATGCTCCAACAAAGTTGGAGGAAGCTCCCCGTGACATCGTTTCTCGGGCGATGATGTGGGAAATACTTGGCGGCCGGGGGATAATCGATGAACATGGGGAGACACCCCACATACATCTTGACCTCACACACATTGCTGAAAAACTGGAGGAAAGATTGCCCATGATCACTGACATAGCCAAGAAATTCAATCATATCGATCCAGCTGTGGAACCAATCCCAGTAAGGCCTGCCACTCATTACACAATGGGCGGCATTGATGTGAGGATATCTACTGAGACACAGGTTCCAGGCATATTCGGGGCCGGAGAGAATGTCGCCATAAGCATACATGGGGCAAACCGGTTGGGTTCAAACTCTACAAACGAATGCCTTGCATTTGGAAACGTCGTGGGCATCAAGGCAGCAGAATGGGCTTCAGCGCACACTATCCCTGACCTCGATACAACAAGGGTTATGATGGAGGAAAAACGGATCTGGGAAGGAATCCTGAAAAACGGGGGAGGAGAAAACGTTGCCAGGATCAGGGAGGATCTCAGGACCGGAATGGACCAGAATGTAGGTGTGTTGCGCACTGAGAGTGAGCTTGAAAAACAGGCCAAAAACATCATCTCACTGAAGGGGAGATTCTCAAATATTTCTGTGGAGGACAAGTCCAGAGTTTTCAACCTTCAACTGCAGGAAACACTCGAACTCGGATTCATGCTTGACCTTGCAGAAATTATTACACTGGGTGCTTTAATGAGGAGGGAAAGCAGGGGGGCACACTACAGGAACGACTATCCAAAGAGAGATGATGTGAATTTCCTGAAACATACCGTTGTTAACTTTACAAAGGACGGGCCGGCATTTCATTACACCGACGTAGCAATCACCAAATGGAAGCCTGCCCCAAGGGTTTACTGAAGTGATTCTATGGATTCTGAAAATTATGTATTTTTGGTAAAAAGGGGAGATGAAAAGGGCAATTCACGATTTGACAGGTTCAACGTTCCAAAGAAAAAAATTTCTACTGTGCTGGAAGGCCTTGTATACATAAGCGAGAACCTCGACGGTACGCTTTCTTTTCGCCATTCCTGCAGGATGGAAATATGCGGAAGCTGTTCAATGCAGATAAACGGGAAGCCAAGGATGGCATGCTCAACCATTGCCGAATCACTGGGCTCGAACACTATACGGGTGTCACCATTGCCTCATTATCAAGTGATCAAGGACCTTGTTGTCGACATTGATCCTTTCTTCGAGAAATACAGGAAGGTGAAGCCATACATCATCAGGAAAGATGATAAATCACCTGGGGTAGAGCTTTTGCAGACTCCAGAACAGTTCAAGATCTATGAACAATATTCCATGTGCATAAAGTGTGGGCTTTGCCTTGCGGCCTGCCCTATATCGGGCTCTGATGATGATTACCTTGGTCCGGCAGCTCTGGCCGCAGCCCTGAGATTCAACCTTGACAGTAGGGACGAGGGAACTCCAATACGCCTTGAAATAACGGGCGGGGAAAGTGGCACATCAAGATGCCATTATGCCGGGGAATGCACTGAAGTATGTCCCAAGGATGTGGATCCTTCACGGGCTATACAGTTACTCAGAAGAACAGGAATATCCCACGAACTGAAGAATGCCTTCAGGAGGGGAAAGCATGCTGGAAAGCGATAACGGAACACTCGGCTGGCTGAATTTCTTCCACAAGGGCATTGGGTATTTCGCTTACACAATGCACAGGATTTCTGGAATTGTAATCCTGCTGTACCTATACCTCCATTTCTTTGTGCTTTCCAACCTTCTTAGGGGCGGTGTCGCGTTCAACGACCTGATCACCTCATTCACATATGGTCCGTATGACATCTTCATTGTCATGGACATACTTCTCTCACTGGTCATCTTTTACCATGGGGCGAATGGCGTTAGGCTGATGCTCAATGAGGCAGGGTATGGCCTCAAACACCACAAACTCATGTTTTTCATCCTTGAGTCAGGTGCAATGATCCTGATGCTTCTGTTTCTCTACTATGCTTGGCAGGTTCTGTTGTCAGGAGGCGGTGTTTAATGGCAAACCTTGAAGCGCTTGATAAAGAGGCGGAAAAGAAAAGGACGAGGCCCATTGGATCAATACAGTGGCTGTTCCAGGCGGCCAGTGGTGCTTTCATAATATTCTTTCTCGGTGTACATCTCTACGTGGCACATATAAACGGAGGAAGCCCAATTGAACTGTTTGATACGGTGGTTGGAAATCTGAGAGATCCATGGTGGCTCGCATTCTTCCTGATCTTTCTGTGGGTTGTGACATACCATGGATTAAATGGGCTTAAAGGGATAATATACGAGACTGGCATCTCTGCAAAGGCAAGAAAAATTGTTTCATGGGCTATCTTCGCAGTATTTGTCGTCTCTGTTATATATGGGACAATCCTCTCTCTGGTGGTGGCACAAATGGCCATCCCATGATTTTATTTTTATGGATCCGCAGGAAACCATTCATTTCATTGATAGTGGATCGATAAGTTAAGTAGGGGTGTTTAACACACTCTGAAAATATGCCTAAGCACTTAGGGTTAAAAAAATGGCTAACCTAATATATGATTAAAACTTTTATTAAAGTCGGACGCATCAACACTCCAAGCTAGCTATAATTAAGTGATTCTCATGGCTGAGCAATATATAAAAACTGAATCGGATGTTCTTATCATCGGAGCAGGCGGGGCCGGCATGAGGGCAGCTCTTGCTGCTTCTGACGCTGGCCTCAGGGTAACTGTTGTTTCAAAGTCATTGCTGGGCAAAGCCCATACTGTGATGGCCGAAGGAGGAATGGCATCCGCCCTGGGCAACGTGGACCCCCAAGATAACTGGCAGGTACATTTCGGTGATATCGTAGAAGAAGGAGTATACATTGGTAACTGGAGAATGGCTGAAATCCTGGCCAAGGAAGCCCCCCAGAGAGTGCATGAACTGGAGAAGTTCGGGGCGCTCTTTGACCGGACCCCCGATGGAAGGATCCTTCAGAGGGCGTTTGGAGGACACTCCTACAGGAGACTTTGCCATGTGGGAGACAGAACTGGCCTGGAAATCATCAGGACACTTCAGGACCAGATTATTCACAGGGAAAATGTCACAATTTTTGATGAAATGTACATAACCAACCTTCTCAAGAACAATAGCCGCGTGATTGGTGCTGTGGGACTGAAAATGGACAAGGGAGAATTCCACCTCTTCAGGGCCAAAGCCGTAATACTTGCAACTGGTGGTT
>JAJZKS010000034.1 GCA_021850835.1 Thermoplasmata archaeon | reverse complement strand
CTTTCTCTTTACCATTTTCAGTGTAGTGAACATGTCCCTCTCGATCTCATCCAGCCTCATCCTTATGATCTTCGCTGAATATGTTAGCTGGGGGATCAGTATGTTCTCAATGGCATTAGAACGCCTCTTTGTCTTGTCAATTTCGTGTAGAAGCTTCCTCATTGAGTTTTCCTTCTCTGCAATCTCCACTATCTGAGTGTAAATATTCTCGAACTTCTTTATTGCGTCATTGACTGCTGTGGGAACAGATATGGCCCTGTACTGGTTAGAAAGTATAGTCTGGTTGTAGTTCCTGCTGAGTTCCGGTATCCTGACGCCCATGACGTTCTTCAGGTTCACCCCTACCGTTGAATCAGCTGACATGTATGCGATCCTTTCAAGGTTCATGGTACCCGATATGATTTCCGCTGCCTTCAGGGTATCCAGTGCGTCCCCTATATCAGATCTCAGATTCTCCCTGAGGCCCTTGACACTTCGGCTGATGCTGAAGAACTCCATAACAAGAGATGACCTCTTCATCTTCAGGAGATCTAATCCTCTCTTGGCCAGCTTGATCCTTTTCCTGGTTCGAATGAGTTCAATCCTTGTGGGTTTTAGCTCAGTCTGTGCCATTATTCCTCCTTGTTCCACTTTCCATATTTCTTAATGAAGTCTGTCTTAAGTCTCTTCATGTCCCCTTCCGGAAGCATGGACATGAGATCGTAGCTGATTCCCAGGGTGTCTTCAATGGATCTGTCCTCGTATATGCCCTGGTTCACGTACCTCTTCTCAAACTCATCCGCGAACTTGAGGTACATCCTGTCGTTTGCACCAAGTGCCTCTTCTCCCACAATTGCACTGAGTGACCTGAGATCCTTTCCGTTTGCATAGGCTGCGTAGAGCTGGTCTGCCACTCCTCTGTGATCTTCTCTTGTCCGGCCCTTCCCGATTCCCTGGTTCATTAGCCTTGAAAGTGAGGGCAGAACATCCACTGGTGGGTAAATTCCCTTCCTCTGGAGGTCCCTGCTCAGCACGATCTGGCCCTCTGTAATGTATCCTGTAAGGTCAGGTATCGGGTTAGTGATATCGTCACCTGGCATGGTGAGGATTGGAATCTGGGTGATGGAGCCGTTCTTGCCCCTGATCTTACCTGCCCTCTCATATATGGTTGAAAGATCAGTGTACATGTAGCCCGGGAAACCCCTTCTTCCTGGAACTTCTTCCCTTGCTGATGATATTTCCCTCAGGGCTTCGCAGTAGTTGGTCATGTCTGAAAGGATAACCAGAATGTGCATTTCCTTCTCATATGCAAGGTATTCAGCTGTTGTGAGTGCAACCTTTGGAAGGATGATCCTTTCCATGCTCGGGTCGGATGAAAGGTTAAGGAAAAGAACTGACCTTGAGATTGCGCCGGTCTTGGTAAATTCATTCACGAAGTAGTTTGCTTCCTCACTGGTGATACCCATTGCGCCGAATATTACAGCAAAGTTCTCATCGCTGCCAAGGACCTTGGCCTGTCTTGCAATCTGTGCCGCAAGCCTGTTGTGCGCAAGTCCAGAGCCTGAAAATATGGGAAGCTTCTGCCCCCTAACGAGCGTGTTCATTCCGTCGATTGTGGATATACCAGTCTCAATGAATTCTGATGGCTCTTCCCTTGAATACGGGTTGATAGCATTTCCCACAATCTCAACCCTTTCCTTGCTCGCTATGGGAGAAAGGTGGTCTATAGGCTCGCCAAGGCCGTTAAATATCCGTCCCAGCATGTCATCTGATACAGATACTCTGGCTGTGTTGCCAAGGAATTTTACCTTTGTGCCCTTAACGCTCATGCCTGAGGTCTGTCCAAACACCTGTACTACTGCCAGTCCCTTGCCTGTATCAAGCACCTGACCTGTCCTCTTTTCCCCGTTTTCAAGTGTGATTTCAACGAGCTCGTTGTATGCGGCATTGTCTATTTTTTCCACGAATACAAGCGGACCGGAAATCTGTGAAACCGTCTTGTAGCTTACCTGCGGCATTTACTGCACCTCCAGAAGCTTCCCTATCTGGTCCTTCATTTCTGACATAACAGAATCGTAGTAAGCCTGGAATTCTTCTTCCTTGACTTCCTTCATCCTGGATATCCTTGATCTTGCGCCTATTCCCTGAATCTGTGCCATCTGCATTCCCTTGTCCAGTGCGTTTGACTGTTCCCTGCCAAGGGTAAGTATTGCATTTAGCATCCTGTACTGCTTTCCTATGGAACAATACTGGTCAACCTCATCAAATGCGCTCTGCTGAAGGAAATCCTCCCTGATCATCCTTGCGATGTCAAGGGTGTTCTTCTCCCTCTCGGGGAGGGCATCATAACCAACAAGCTGGACAACCTCTTGCAGTTCTGCTTCCTTCTGGAGTATTCCCATAGCCTCGTCGTAGAGCTCTCCCCAGTTCTTTGTCACATTTTCCTCGAACCATTTCCTGAGGTCATCCTGGTAAAGCGAGTAACTGTTGAGCCAGTTGATAGACGGGAAGTGCCTCCTTGATGCAAGTGAGGAATCTAGTGCCCAGAATACCCTAGTAACACGCAGGGTGTTCTGTGAAACCGGTTCAGATGTGTCTCCTCCAGGTGGCGACACTGCACCAACAATTGTGATTGAACCGTTTCTCTGGTTGTCAGAGACTACGATTGCATTTCCTGATCTCTCATAGAATTCTGAAAGCCTTCGGCCCAGGTAGGCAGGATAACCTTCTTCCCCTGGCATTTCCTCAAGCCTTCCTGATATTTCTCTCAGAGCCTCTGCCCATCTGGATGTACTGTCAGCCATCAGTGCAACGTTGTACCCCATATCCCTGTAATATTCTGCTATTGTGATTCCAGTGTAAATGCTGGCTTCCCTGGCTGCAACAGGCATATTGGAGGTGTTGGCAATAAGCACTGTTCTCTCCATGAGTGGTTTTCCTGATTTAGGGTCAGTAAGTTCAGGGAAAGATGTCAGGATCTCAGTCATTTCATTACCTCTTTCGCCACATCCCACGTAAACGACAATATCGCTGTCAGCCCATTTTGACAATTGATGCTGTACAACAGTGTTGTGAAGGATTATTCCCCCATTTCCCCCCACAAAATTCATGCTGGAGTCCGGAACCGTAACATCATAGACGTCGAAAGGCCCGATCTCTTCTTCCAGGGAAACAATCCTGTCAAAATATATGTAGTCGAGGGAATCAGAATGTTTAGCGATTGGCTCCTCCAGAGCCTGTTCATTCAAAGGACCCCCAATAGCATTTGAGAATTTCCTGAATGTTTCAACACCCATGTATTGATTGTTACCTGTGTAGTGGAAAATCTCATTTCCCTCTCCCGGCACCTCTGAATAAGTGGTGTTTTTTCTATAGGTTGATTCAATGTATTCGGCCGAAATTGGGGCTCTGTCCATGGAATTGTAGGTTGTTCCTTTTGATCTGGCGTAAGAATTCAACTTTTCTATTTTGCCATGACCGGGAAGCAGGAAATAATGGAGCTTTCCTATGTTCAGCTTTCCTCTGACGTAAATCCTCTGGTAATCCCTTCCGTTAACCCTTTTCATGCTTTTGGTGTAAAGTATTCCGAATCTAGTCAGAAGATAGGAAATCTGTACTGCCAGCCATTTGCTCGTTGTGGAGAACTCAACGCTGTTCTTGGAGAACGACCCGCCTCCCATATAATAAGCTGTGAGCAATGAGGAAACTGCAGAATTGCTTGACCTCAGAATGATGTCTGGAATCTTCTTTGTAGAGGCATCTTTTCCAGTGTCAATGGATTCCAGGAATTGCACCACTACTCTGCTGTGAAGCAGAACTTTGGGCACTCCCCCTTCCTGGATTTCCCTGATGCCATTGATTGAGAACAGCTCCTTTGCCAGTGTGGTGAATCTCTCAAGCAGCACCTCGTCTCTGTTGGCAAGGACCACTGTGTCATTTCCGAATATGTATCCTTCGGAAATATAATAGCCAAGGAATTCTGCCAGTTCTTCGCTGACAGTTTCCGGAATTTGCACCGGATCGCTGCTGCGGTCGCCAGCCAGAAGTTTCGGCCGGGGCAGGGGCCTACCCATGCTTGTATAAATTTCCTTTACCCATTTAAGGCGGGGGGCAGGCTTATTTTTTGATCTTGAAAGGCTATGCTTTGCAGACGATGGGATGGAAATGTCTATGCCCTCGAGATATGAAAGTTTGAGCAACCCTGCAACTTCTTCCCTGATATCTTCATCAAGGACTCTTGCATCACCCAGTTTGTATATGTCTATTGGCTGATTCTTGGAATTCACTTCAGTTGCCTTGGCAGAGACTATATAGTCGCCTACCGAAAGCGCCCTGGCCTCAGTTTCCACTATCTCGCCAGTTTTTGATAATTTGAACAGCTTGTGTACAGGAGTTATTCCCACTTCCCTGCCGGTTCTCGTCCTTACATTGATGATGGAGTCTGATTTGCCCCTGTAAAGCGTGGAAGAGAGACTCTTCTGGATTTTGCCCTCGTGGAAAGAAAAGAGTTCAATGGGCTTTTGTAGTGCGACGTATTCATCGTTTTTCAGTACCATGCGGATGCCGGTTTTCAAGCCTTCCTCATATATCTCCCTGATTTCCCTGATAGTTCCGTCCCCGAGAAGCATTGGAGTGTCCCCTGTTACACATTTCCCGGACCCGAATGGCCCCGGAACCGCAACTGTTCCACCTTTCGCCACGGGGAAGAATGTATCAATGACTCTCTGCCCCGTGATAAGAGGTAGTTCTGGAGGAAGCTTTCTCTGGACTTTCCTTGGAATTCTCACCGGCCATTCCTGCTTTAGTTTAACTTCAACCTTTGAGGAGCCGGTATCGATGGTTGCTATGACATCAGAGACCTTGTATTTCCCTTCTTTGATTTCAGAGATCTTTCCGGAAACGCCATAGGGCACCATCACCCGGTGCTCGATGATTCCAGTCTCAGGAACTGTTCCTATAATCTGCCCTGGTACGACCTCCTCGCCCTTCTTTGCCTTGGGCTTGAAGTCCCAGGCCTTTTCCTCGTTAAGCGGAGAAGCGGTAAATCCTCTCTGTATGAAATCACCTGTTTTAGCCCGGATCACATCTAGAGGCCTCTGTATTCCATCATATATGGAAGTGAGCAAACCCGGCCCTAGATCAACTGATAGTGGCCTGCTGGTGTTCTCCACCTTTTCGCCAGGCCTGATGCCGCTTGTATCTTCATAAACCTGGATAGTTGACCTGTTGCCAATGATCCTGATTATTTCCCCTACTAGACCAAGTTCCCCAACCCTTACCACGTCAAACATCTTGGCGTTTTCAACGTCTTCTGCTATTACTACTGGCCCAGATATCCTAACTATTATTCCCATCTTTAAACCCCTAAACTTAGCTGATTTCCAATCTTCTCAATTGCCTGAATGAATGTAGCTGACTCCTCATCTACTTTTATCTTGAATATTTTAACTTCGATGCCTGAATGACTCGTTTCCAAGATCAGGCCGCCCCCACTTTTGCTTCCTTTCCTGAGTTTGAAGCACTCTGGCCCCCAATATCCACGCCAAGCACCCTCTTTGCTAGTGCATTGACTGATTCAAGGTCCTCTCCGCCAGGCAGCGGTATGAAAACCACGACAGGATCCGTTGATGTTTCAATGAATCTTAGGGTCTTGATGTCCATGTATGGCTTGATGCTCTCTGAAACCATGATGAGCGAGTATTTCTTTTCTGCAAGAAGTTCATAGAGTTTCTTCACGCCTTCATCCTTCTCTGCGATGTAGGAATGCTCCACCCCGATGAGCCTGAATCCCAGCACAAGCTCTCTTTCTGCTATGATCGCAATGCTTCCAACTTTTTCACTGACTGCAGCCATATATGACACCTAAAGCAAGGCCATTGCCCTCACACTTTCAGGGGAAAGCCCATAGAATTTCCCGAACACTATTGACCTCAGGCGCTCCCTTTCCCTCTCGGAACGCATAATGAAATTGAATGTGGAACCTACAGAAAGTGACTGCTGTGAAAATATGGACATGTACTTCCTGTAAAGTTCTGCCCTCATTAAACCTTCAAAAACTTCCAGCCGCCTGTTCTGGTAAAATACCTTCATTGCTTCCTCGATGGCAGGGTAATACGCCTTCAGTTTCTCAACAGACTGCTCAAGTATCCCGGAAGAATAAATTTCCTGGAGTGCTGCAAGGGATATGTTGCCCAGTGGAATGAGCGCTTCCTTGAGTCTCTCATATTCCACAGACATGTCCACACCCTTGAGAATGACCATTATGTTCCTGACATCGATTTCCTCACTGATGAATCTCCTCAGAGGGCCTTCGTCGCCATTATAGAACTTCAGTGAAGCCTGGAGCCTGGTGTAGTACTGGCCTTCGAGTGCTGCAAGAAGAATTGAGATATCCCCGCTCTTCCTGTATCTATCCATGTACTGCAGCAGTTCCTGGCCATATCCGTAGTTGGACAGCCTGTTTACGACCTCATCTATTGTGCCCAGGTTGAGAAGGTTCTTGAAATCATCATGGGTCATAGCACCGCCGAACATTCCTATTGGGATGTCCCGGAAGCTTACCAGGAAGTTTTCAGATTCCTTTATCTCATATCCCATGTATTTTGAGGATATGATTGACTTAATATTCTCAATATCCCACTTTGAAAGGTAAGCCCTGATCGTTTCCCTTCCTGGTGTAGGGGCCGCAAAAAGTGATATCCTGTTTCTTGAGATTATCCGGTGGTTTATGGCCATGTTCAGGAGGTCCACGCCCTTGTGCAGGGCTGAGAACAGGTCCATGTCCTCCCTGTAGAAAGTAGTGTAAAGCAACGAGGAAATTTCCTCAACATTGGAAGAGTCAGCAAGTCTTCTGAGAAGCTCTTCAGAGAGAAACTCTGTCTCATAAACTTTTATCCTTCCGTAAGCCCCCGTGTACGTCGGGTCCATAACCTACTCTCCTATGTGCTGGTAGAATTGGGAAACGATCCTTTCCCTCAGCTCTGAAATAATTGCCGTTACTGTGAGGTCCAGTTCCCTGGTGCCGTCTGCAGATTCTGCCTTCAAACCGCCGAAGGGATCAACTTCCTTCACAATGATCTTTGCCCCTTCAGCGGAAATTCTCGAGGAGTCTTCCCTGGAAGCAAGTATCCTGCAGTCCTTTCCTAGCGTCTTTCTAGATATTTCAACCATTTTCGCAAGTATTTCCTGATAATCCTTGCGCTCCCTCATGTTCTTGAGGTAAAGCTCAGCCTTTAACGCCGCTTCCTCCACGAGAGAACCTTCCTTTCTCCTGAGTATGTTAAGGGCTTCCATTTCAGCGGAACTTATTATGGTCCTTTCAGCAGTCCTCTTCTCCTCTTCAGTGCTCTTCCTGATCTTCTCGCTCTGAGCATTGAGGGCGCGATCCTGCTTTGCCTGAAGATCCTCGATCTTCTTTTCATAATAGAGCCTAAGCTCATCCAGTTCCTGCTTCCCGCGAAGCTCAATATCCTTAAGTATTTCCTCAAGAGACATTTTCTATCTTCAGAGAATCCCCAGCAGCAGGATAATACCTAGAACGAATCCAATAATCCAAAGCGTCTCTGGAATCACAAAGAATACGAGAACCTGCCCGAACTTTTCAGGTTTTTCTGCAATTATCCCCATACCTGCGGCTCCAATTCCCTGCTGGGCCATACCTGTACCGATGAGACCTCCAGCTATGGAGATTGAGGCTGCGATTGCCAAGAGTGCGTGAGTATAGTCGAATGCCATGCTTATTGCACCGACGGATCATTGTTGGCGGCTATATAAAAGATACATCGATGCTTATTTAGCACATTGTCCTGCTGCCCAAATAATCCTATTCTCCAGACTTGTGGAGAACTATGACTCTACTGCTGTTGATCCTGCTCTTCCCAAGAGGGTCATCAATTACGAAGGTGAACTTTTCACCATTGCCATTTATAATTGATTTTATGTGGGATTTCACCTGGTTGAGCCTCTCAATATTAACATCTTCCTCGTCTAACAGGTCAAGTTTCTCAAGAAGGCGAGTGAGGATTCCTTCCACGGTGGTTATTTCTCCGGTTGAAATTTCTCCCGGGTTTATTTCTGCCTCCAGTTCAGGTATCTCGATCTTTGCCTCCGGAGACCTGTAAAGTATTGTTCTGAGATCGTCATGATTCCTTACCTCAAGAACCAGCTTCTTTGGCGTTTCACTTTCCAAAGGTCTGATCTGTGAGGATTTATAGAGGCACTTCTTGCAGAAGAAAGTCTCAATCTCCACTGCTTCCTCGTAACTCACCCTGGTCCTGTAGAATATGAAGTACAGCTTCTCCCCGCACGAAGGGCAAGAGGTTTCCGTCTGGAACTCTCTTGGAGCCTCCTCATCCATATTGTCATTAGTCATAAACATCAAGCCAGGTTTTCAGCGGTTCCCTGACAAAGTATCTTGCTTTTCTGAGTTCTTTCAGGTTCTTAGAGCCTGAAAGGAACATTGCAATCTTGAAGTCCCTAAGAATATAGGAAATTTCCTTCTGTATTGACTCTGGCGAAGTGTCTGCACCCTTGAGCAGGGTTCTTGCGAATCCTCCAGCCTCAGCTCCAAAGAGCATTGCCTTGAAAAGGTCAAGCCCGTTCCTGAGGCCGCCGCTGCCAATGACCGGTATTCCCACCTGGGAGTACTTGACCGAGGCAGGTGCTGGAATGCCCCAGTTCCAGAATGACTGGCCGGCCCTCATCTTTTCTTCGTCGCCTGCCTTCTTAGCCCTGTAATATTCAATTGCAGCAAACGACGTCCCTCCAAGGCCGCCCACATCTATAGCCCTCACACCAGCGTCCCTGAGCTGAAGGGCGGCTTCCCTTGAAAAGCCGTTTCCAGTTTCCTTCGCGATCACCGGGTAGCTTGAGGCCACATCCTGAAGCCTCTTCATGATTCCCCTGGCGTTCCGGTCTCCTTCCGGCTGGACCATTTCCTGCAGGAAGTTGAAGTGTACAATGAGGTAATTGGCGTCAATGAGGTTGAAAATGTATTCAATGTCCTTATCTGAGAATGACTTCTTCCCCTGGTTGATCAGCTGGGGGGCTCCTACGTTTGCAATCCTCACTGGGACTTTTCTCTCAAGTATCACTGAGAAAGTGTCAGAAAGTTCTTTCTTTTCCACGGCTGCCCTCATGCTACCCACACCCATGGGCAAACCAAATTTTTCTGCAGCAGTTGCAAGGTTGTAATTTATTTTCTTGGCAAGGTCAGTGCCACCGGTCATGGATGAAATGATCATAGGATGAGCTACCTCATGGCTGATGAATCTTGTCCTGGTGTCTATTGCGTCAAAATCTATCTCTGGGATGGCTTGGTGAAGCACATGTATATCATCCCAGTAATTGTGGTCTGTATCCACCTTCTCGTTTTCAGCTATCCTGATGTGCTCTTCCTTTCTGTTCTCAATCATTTAACCACTGTTCCAATGAAGTCCTTTGAATTGATCCTGTTTAATCTTGAGGGTACATTTCCATTCAGGACATAAACTGTGCTTCCCAACTTTGCTATATCCTTGACTGTATTGGCTTTCTTGAGCATTCCGCCAGTCACGTCAATGCCTATATTCTCAAAAGTCGCGGAATCATTCAGTTCCCTGAGAAGAAATGCGTCCCTGTGCTTTTTTGGATTCTTGTCGTATATTCCGTCCACATCTGTGAGAAAATACACTTCTGATGGCTTGAGCTTTCTTGCAAGCTCCAGAACCAAATCGTCCCCCGAGACAATGTCGAACCTTTTATCAGGGTGATTGATGTAGACATCGCCGAACGTAACAGGGAACAGGCCTGCATCAAGATGCTCCTTTATTGATTTCGATATTTCCTGCAAATTGCCGTTAAAAACTGACGGGGGTATTCCCACCCCACGGATTCCGGACTCGATGAGTGAATTCATGACCCTCTGGTTGAGATCCACCATGTCTCTGTGTATGACAGAATAACCCATCTTCCTGCTCTCGGTTATTTCACCGGGAATGCCGTATTCCTTTGCCTTGATATGCCCGAATGACCCTCCCCCATGGACCACCACAAACGGATCGCCCTTTCTCTTGAGTTCCTTTATTATTTCATGCACAGCTTTTGGCCTGTAGTAGCGATACCTCCCCTTGAGGGTGATGACACTCCCGCCAAGCTTTACAAGAAACATATGGGGGTGTGATTCCACTTATGAATTAATAATGTTATGGTTTAAGCCGGATACAGTGCGTCAAAAATTAATAGTATGAAACGGATTCCTCATTCCCAGCAATGAGACGGGCCGGTAGATCAGCGGTAGATCGCCTGCTTTGCAAGCAGGAGGCCTCGGGTTCAAATCCCGACCGGTCCATTCTATCCTACCTGAACAGTCTTAGACCATTATCCGTGAAAACTTCAAAATGTTCATCTAAAGTGTAAAGTGAACACCCATTGTTTATTGCGATTGCCGCCACAATCGCATCCATTCTCGGAACAGATTTTCCTTTTCTTTCGGCATTTAATTCAAGAGCAGCAGAAAGTTCACTGTCATTCTTACTGTACACCAGTGTTGGAATCTGCAGAACTAAGCGTGAATCTTTGGAATACTTCTCTATGCCGTAAAGCACCTCGTGCATGTTCACTGAGCTTGTACAGTATCCTTCTCCACTTCCGATGATTTTTAGCATAAGTGCCTGCCCTTTATCTGAATTCTTGTCCAGCACCTCTATGATGACGTCTGTGTCAAGAAGAATCAATTCCTCTTCTCCCACCGTTTCTTTTCCATATCTCTGAGAAGTTCTTCCTTATTTTCGAATACCATGCTCCCTCTTAGGGACAGAAGGAGTTCATTTTTGCTCTGAGATTTGACCAGCCTTTCGAGAAGATCACTGAAGCTTTCGTTTTCCTTTTTGAATCCTATTAATTCATCGTATACCGACTTCTTAATAGTGATGGTTTTTGGCATAACATATGTTTATGTTTAAACATTATTTCAATTTTCTTACGCCCAATGGTAAAATTGT
>JAJZKS010000033.1 GCA_021850835.1 Thermoplasmata archaeon | reverse complement strand
CCTGATTTAGAGCAAACTGGATGTTACAGGCCCCCCGTATTCCAAGGGAAGAAATGACCTTGATTGCGGAATCCCTCAGGTTGTGGTATTCCTGGTCGCTCATCGTCTGTGATGGTGTTACAACAATACTTTCACCTGTATGGACTCCCATTGGGTCCAGGTTTTCCATATTGCATATGGTAATGCAGTTTCCAGCATTGTCCCTTATGACTTCATACTCGATTTCCATTATCCCTTCAAGGGATTTTTCCAGTTCAAGCACCTCTTCGGGATAGACCCTGAAAAACTCATTGGCGAGAACCGAAAGTTCTTCCCTGGTCCTTAGGATTTTGCCTCCGGAGCCTCCCAGTGAGAATGATGTTCTTACAATCAACGGATAAATGTCAAGCTTCGGAATCTCCTCCTCAAAGTTGCTTCGCGTAAGCCTTGCTGACGGGGCAACTGGCTCGTTTATATCCAGCATTAGCTTGTGGAATTTCTCCCTGTCCTCCGCAGTGTCAATTGTTTCAATGGATGTTCCGATGACTCTCACGGGATACTTCTCAAAAATGCCTTCCCTCTTCATTTTTAGGGCAAGATTAAGTGCTGTCTGCCCACCCATTGTGGGGAGGATGGAATCGACCTTCTCCTTAACAATGATGCGTTCCACTGCCTCAACGCTGATTGGCTCTATGTATATCCTGTCGGCAACACTGTGGTCAGTCTGGATTGTTGCAGGGTTTGAGTTCAGGAGCACTACCTCTATTCCCTCCTCCCTCAGCGAAAGGCATGCCTGTGATCCTGCATAATCAAACTCAGCAGCCTGGCCTATTACAACAGGTCCTGATCCAATGACCAGCACCTTTTTGATTGATTTGTCAAGAGGCATCAGCGCGCCTCCAGGTCTTTTTTTATGTCTTCAAAAAACCATCTCGCATCCCTTGGGCCTGGCGATGCCTCAGGGTGGTACTGGACACTGAAAATTGGCTTATCGTTGTGCCTGACCATTTCAACACTTCTGTCATTGATATCCCACTGGGTTACAATGAGCCCAGTGTTCTCCAAAGAATCACCGTTCACCGCATAGCCATGGTTGTGGGTGGTGATGAATATCCTATTACTGTCGGTCACAGCATGGTTTGAACCCCTGTGGCCGAACTTCATCTTCACTGTCCTACCTCCAAGGGCTAATGAAATTATCTGGTGGCCCAGGCATACCCCATAAATGTGTGAATCATCAGAGCGTTTTTTGATAAATTCAGTTACCTTAGACAATGAACTGTGGGAAGGGTCGCCAGGACCGTTTGAGATAAAGATTGAATCATAATCATAGTCTATCTTTTCAAAATTGAAGTTGTATGGAACCACGTAAAGGTCTGCTAGCTTGGAAAGTTCCCTAAGCAAGCTCTTCTTGGCCCCCACATCTATGAAGAGAACTTTGTGTTTGCTGTCTCCCTTGACATGGTATGGTTCCCTGCAGCTGACCTTCGAAACCACATCCTGATCCATCGGATCAGGGAATGATGTTGGCACTTCTGGTGATGATGCAATATAAGCACGCATCACGCCCTTCTCTCTGATCTTCCTCACAAGGAACCTTGTATCAACCACATCAATGCCTGGAACCTTCTGTTCCTCCATAAGATTGTTGAAGTACAACCAGCTCGGATCTATCAAGAGTTTGGCGTGCGCGTCTCTCGCCACAACTCCGGAAACCTGGATCGAATCGCTTTCAAACAACCCCATTTTGAGTGGGTAATTTGCAACTGTGGGGCTGGCAAAAGTAAGTATCTGGTTCTTGTAGGATGGGTCGGTGATGGATTCCAGGTATCCAGTCATTGATGTTGTAAAGACTATTTCACCATAGGAATCCCCGATGTAACCAAAAGCAATCCCCTTGAGAACCGTTCCATCCTCAAGGATAAGGTACCTGTTCATTCCGCTTCACCCTTCCCTCTTTCTCCATTTATTCCTTCCCATTTCAAAATCATGAGGATCAACTTGATTGGTTTCCCGCCTGGTAAGAAAACAAATAAACCGGATGGAAAAGCGGCGTTCCTGACTTCCTTTCCGGCTGCGTATTCCAAGACTGTTCGGGCTTGAAGATACAAGAGTTAGATAAAACCATTTTGTTTTGATTGCCTTTAATGAACGATACATTTGGAAGAATTTGCAGGAAAGCTTTATGATTCAGGTTCCGCAGACATCTATGAAATTCTGGAACAGGATGTTACCATTCTCAAAAGACAGCTTGGGTATGAACACCTCCACACCATCATTCAGGGCTTTGTAAAATTCCTTTGAGAATTCAGGGTCAGTATTACTGTTTGGGATAAAGCACCTGGCGGATTTCCTGAAAGTAAGGATGAAAAGTGCAGAACGCCCCCCGCCGGAAACATGCTGCCTCAGAATTTCAATGTGTTCCCTCCCTCTCTTTGTGGGGGCATCCGGGAATGTTGCAGTTTCCCCCACCATCATAGTGCATCCCTTAACCTCAATCAGCGTATCCTCCCACTGGAAGTCTATTCTGTGATTGCCAATTTTAACCTCTTTCCTTGAATCGGCAGGAAGGAATTGTGAGGCCAATTCTGAGTGAACACGTGAATCAGTAAGGACCCATTCATCATTGCACTGTGATGCAGTTACAGAATAGGATGTTTTAATTCCGTTCGTCTTTCTTACGAGAACATTGTTTCCCGGGAATATGAGCTCAAGGAGCCTTCCGGGGTCATGAAGATGGCAGGGTATGTTCTTTCCTTCCACGCTAACGTTGACAAGAAACCTGTTTGGCCTGTCAATGACCGTTCCCTGTAAAAGATCTGTGGCAAAGCTGTAAAGTCTCGCACCGGATTCCGGAATTCTGAGAATATCCCATAGACCTGCCATCTTCAATCTTTTAAACTCATGACTTTGAAGGTGATGACATCAACGTGTGCCCGCATTCAGAGCAGTATTTCTGACCCTCTTCTGTTTCGCATTCGCATTCACACGTTGGGCTCCCGATTTCCAGCTTGCAAAAAACACACATGCTTCAGAGGATGGGTTCTTTGTATTTATGATTTGAATCTTAACCATTAACTGGTTAGGTCAGCAGCGTGATAGATAAATATGAGAAGCATAAATCATGGAAGCATGATGAGTTTACCTGATAATTCCAAGCTTCCTCCCGACCTTTTGGAATGCTTCTACTGTGTAGATGATATCATCCCTGGAATGTACAGCTGAAGGCATCAACCTGATCCTTGCCGCACCAAGGGCGACAGTTGGATACACAATTGGCGATGCGAAGACCTTTTCTTCCTTGTACAGAAGGCCACTGAGTTCAAGCGTCTTCTTCTCGTCGCCCACCATGACCGGCGTTATTGGAGTCTTTGTGCTCCCTGTGTTAAAACCTATTTCATTGAGCTTCTCCCTGAGAAGTTTTGCATTGTCCCACAGTTTCCTCAGAAGTGAGTCGTCCCCTTCCATTATCTCAATAGATTTCAGAACTGCAGCGGTATCTCCAGGATTTAGGCCGCTGCTGAAAAGGAATGGCCTTGCCTTTCTCTTGAGATATTCAACGAGGTCTTCAGAGCCTGCTACAAATCCTCCCATAGAACCAATGGCTTTCGAGAATGTTCCCATCTCGACATCTATCCTGTGAGAAACACCGAAATGGTCACAAATTCCCCTTCCGTGATCGCCAAGCACACCTTCCCCATGTGCATCGTCCACGTAGCTCATTGCACCATATTTCTCCGCAAGTTCCACAATATCAGGAAGTGGCGCAATGTCACCGTCCATTGAAAAGACCCCATCTGATATGACCAGAGAACGCCTGAACTTTTTCACATTCTCTTTTAACTTCATCTCAAGGTCAGTCATATTGAGGTGCCTGTACACACCCCGCTGGGCACCGCTAAGCCTTACTCCGTCAATGATACTTGCATGGTTTAGTTCCTCACTGAGAACGTAATCCTCCTTGCTAACAAGTGATGGTATGGTTCCTGAATTAGCCAGGAGCCCACCCTGGTACACCAGGGCCGCTTCCATGTGCTTGAACTTTGCAACCTTCTCCTCCAGCTTGAAATGAATTTCGTTCGTGCCTGCAATTGACCTAACTGCACCGGCTCCCACTCCAAACTCCTCAATGGCCTCAATTGCTGCCTTCTTTACTTCCGGATGGTTGGCGAGACCGAGATAATTGTTGGAGCACATGTTGAGCACCCGGTTGCCTTCAATCTTGACCCAGGCGCCCTGTGGGGACTGGAGAACCTTGATAGGGACAAACCTTCCTGCATCTTTCATTTCCTGTATTTCATCCTTGATCCACTGTAAAGAAGTCACATTTATCATTGGTTTAATGCCGGAAAAGTTTTAAACTTCACTCTTACGGCTCAAGATTAATATTTGTTTAAAAGGAAACAGGAAAATCCATATTTTTATAATAGCTGCTTATTTACGCTGATGAGCCCGTACATCCTGCTCCTTCTTGTTGCCCTATCCGTGTCCTCACTGCATATGATCGCACCTGACCACTGGCTGCCCCTGACAGTAATATCAACTGCGAAGTCCTATTCCCCGACAAAAAAATACGGCGTGGCAGCTGCGCTAGGCTTCACGCACGCAGGAACCTCCATTGTTGTGGCTGTGGCAATATTCTATGCTGGCCTGGTGCTTATCCACAGCTATATCAGTTATCTGCTCCTTTCTGGCGAAGTGCTCCTGGTAATTATTGGGCTCTACTTCATAATAAACGGGTACAGGGAGTCAGGGGGAGAAACCTCCATTTCGGAGACTTCTGCACTTTCTGTAAGTGCATTGCCTGACCTTGCTCTCCTCCCCATAGTAATATCGGGGGCCACACTGAGCAGCATGCAGATTGGAACGATATTGCTCGTCTTCTTCCTGTCTAGCGGCATCGCGCTCACAGCTATGGTGTTCATTGCAGGAAAAGGGCTTGGAAAAGCTATTTCCAGGGTACCCCCAAAATATATGGACTACCTCATTGGAGGTGTCCTGATTGCCACTGCGGTCCTTATACGCTTTATTTAGATTATTTCCAGGTTGAAGGGTTCGATAAGCTTCATTGACACCGCTCTTCTGTAATAGAGTTCCAGTGCCTTCCTCCCCTTTTCGCCGAAGTCGATGGACAACGGGTTCACATACATCCGGATAAATTTCCTCTCAAGTTCCATGTCCGCGTACCTGGCATATTTAAGGGAATATTTTACCGCATCATCCTCATTCTTCATGGAGTACTTGATGGAATCCTCGAAGTCTTTCTTGTACTTCATTGCAACATCTTTTCCCAGAGACTTCTTTATTGCGTTGAACCCGAGGGGAATCGGGAGATCACCGGCATACTCCTTCCACTTTCCATAAAGGTCAAGGACTTTAATCAGACCCTTGTCCTGAAAAGTAAGCTGCTCATCATGGATCAGGATGCCTGCATCAACTTCGCCTGAAATTACTGCTTCAGGAATCTGGTCAAACCTGACTTCCTTGAATTCCTTTGGCTCTGGGCCGAACATCTTGTAAAGCAGATAGGCGGAGGTGAATTTCCCCGGTATCGCAACCACAGACTTGGAAAGGTCGACCTTCTCCTTTGCTACCACTGCAGGGCCGTAACTCAAACCAAAACTTGCACCGGATGTTGTGAGGTAGTACTTGTCATGCACCTTTGCATATCCGTTGGCAGAAATTGCAGTTACATCATACAGTTCCCCGGGAGCTTCTTTGTTCAGGGTCTCGATGTCCTTTACCACCTGGTCATAATCAAATGCGCAGGGGATCTTCTTTTCGAACATAGCATAAAACATGAATGAATCATCCGGGTCTGGCGTATGGGCTATAACTAGTTTCATGAAAAGGAAAGCACTTCATGTAAGAATTGCTTTTCGCTTTACAGATAAATTGTCAGGGAATGAAATATTTCGAGATGCTGGTCCTCAAAATGTTCTGCAATCTTATGCATAACCTTTGTTCGGAGCGTATGCCGTCTCAGTCGAACCTGTTTCAGAAAGCTCAGGTTGCTTTCTCAGGTACAGGTATTCATCCATCATGGATGGCAAAGAGGTAACCGCACTCTCGGGGAACGGATCTCCGCACAGATCAATGGGAGTGGGGTCTTCCCCCTTGATCCTTCTCAGTTCTTCCGCTTTCAGCATTCCGTGGTGAACGGCATGCCGCATGTCCTTAAGGTATTTCATGACTAGATCAAAAGGTTCATGATACCACCATATGGATCTGTTTTCACCCGACGATTTCCAGGGATGCGGGGAAGGTGGCGCATCACTGTTTACTGCATATTTTTGAAAAACTATTCCATCAGGCTGAATAAATTAGTAAATGGGATATGGCGGGCATCCCATGACATTTCATATTTTCAATCAATATTTTCCATTAACTGTTAAAGCCCTCAAAATAACAGGCACTGGAATTAAATATTGAATCAGAATGGCATAAACCTGAAATTCTGGTGATTTCATGAAGAAGATACTCATTGCCTTCGGCGGTAACGCCCTTCTGAGAAACGGAGATGACAGTACTTTTGATTCGCAGCTAAACAGGGCTACTGAGGCATTTGAGAGGATTGCTGACATAATACTGGAAAATAATGTTATAATAACCCATGGAAATGGCCCGCAGGTCGGAAATATACTTCTTCAGAACGAGTCCTCGCGTACGGTTACCAAGGCTATGCCCCTTCATGCTTGCGGAGCCATGTCTCAGGGCCTCATCGGTGAGATTCTTGCTGAAGCCTATGACAGCGTGAAACTGAAGAAAGGCATAATGAAAGAGGCTTCAGTCATCGTGACTAGAACAGTGGTAGACAGGGATGACCCCGCATTCCTGAACCCGACAAAACCCATTGGCCCATATTATGACAGGGAAACTGCTGAAGACCTTATGAAAACAAGGAAATGGCAGATGAAAGAGGAGGGAAACAAGGGTTACAGGAGGCTTGTTCCCTCTCCCGTTCCTAAGGATATATTGGAACGTTCTGCAATATTCAACTGCCTCAATGATGGCTTCATGCCTATATGCACAGGTGGAGGGGGAATCCCGGTGGTGAAATCTGAACGGGGATATATGGGTGTAGACGCTGTCATCGACAAAGATCTTGCCTCCTCACTGCTTGCAAGAATACTGGAAGTTGACAAATTTGTAATCCTCACCGACGTCAAGGGAGTCTACAGGAACTACGGCGGTTCAGACGAGGAGTTTATCCCGGATATCAGTGCCATTGATTTAGAGAAAGATTTGAAATCTGGCATTTTCCCTAAGGGAAGCATGGGGCCGAAAGTCTTGGCAGCCCTTGAATTTGCAAGAGTAACCGGTAAACATGCGGTTATAGGTTCACTGGATGAAGCTGGAAGAGTTATTAGTGGAAAGGCAGGGACAATAATCCACTGATATATCTATTTCTCCACCTTCACATAATTCTGGGATTCTTCACGGAGTTTGCCGGATCTTACAAAATCATTGAGCACCCTATCCAGGTGGTGGCTAGAAATGTCAAGGTCATACTGTTCCCTGAGAAGCGCCTTGATGCCAGCCAGATTCAGCTTGCCTTTCATCGCTTTCATGAGGAGATTGTCCAGATCTTCGTACACATTCCATGGAAAAATAAACCAGGTCCACTGCTTCTGGTCAACAAGTTCACCATAAAAATCCGGGACAAATTCTGATCTGGTTATATGAAGCATGGTTGCAGACCTGATGTCGGCTGGTTCCTGGCTTTTGACAAAATCGTACGCCAGCTTCATGCTCTGGCCAGTGTCCGTGATGTCATCGACAATGAGCACCTTTTTCCCTTTGAGGTTCAGCTTCCCGGGATCGTTGAGGACTGCCTGCCCGCTCTTGGTCGCAGTAATGCCCCAGTGTTCTGTCTTGATAGAAAGTAAGTCCTTGATCCAAAGCGAGTCTGAGAGGATCCTGGACGGAACGAGTCCCCCGCGTGACAATCCAATGATAACCTCAGGTGAAAAGTTGTCCACTACCTGTGCCCTGATGGCACTGCACCATTTTTCAATGTCTGACCAAGATACTAAATGTGCTCTGAACTCCATTGAATACCAAAACAGTATCAGAACACCCTTTAAACATATTTCATGGATTTTGGTCCCCGAAAATTGCGCGCAGGATTGGAATTTGTCCTAATGCAAATTTTTAGATTTTCCATAATTATATGGTCTCAGATATTTTTATAACTTCATTTCTATTTTACAAATATTTTTATATTGATTTGCGGTAATCATAGAATGAGCAGTTTAGATATAGCCCTTATAATTATATTCTTGATAATTGTCTTTATCCTGCTCTCCGGCCTCCATATCCTGAAGGAATGGGAGAGGGGAGCTGTGTTCACGCTAGGGAGATTTTCCCAGATAAAGGGCCCCGGTGTCATTTACGTGTGGCCCATAGTCAGCAAGGTATCAACACTATTATCAACAAGGATACAGGTAGTTTCTTTCAAAACAGAAAGTACATTTACAAAGGATAACGTCCCAATCAATGTTGACGCAGTCATGTACTTCCAAATCATTGATCCACAGAAAGCAATACTCAATGTGGAAAACTTTGGAGCGGCGACTAACTTTTCCGCACAGACAACCCTCAGGGAGGTTTTGGGGAAGAGTTCCTTTGATGAAGTTCTATCAGAAAGGGAGAAAATAGGCGAAGCAGCCAGGGAAATCATAGATGAAAAGACAGAGAATTGGGGAATCAAAGTTTCATCCGTTGAAATAAGAGATGTGATTGTACCACAGAACCTCCAGGAAGCCATGTCCAGGCAGGCATCTGCTGAGAGGGAAAGGAGATCCAGGGTTACGCTTGCAATTGCTGAGGTTGAAGCCGCACAGAAAATGGTGGAGGCTGCAAACCAGTATACAAACAACCCCACTGCTTTCCAGCTAAGGTGGATGAATATCCTTTATGAAATAGGCCTTGAAGGAAAGGGTACACTAATGATGATCCCTGCGAATACTCCGCCAGTAGGAGTGTATAATCCGCTTTCAGCTGTTGCCCTTGATGAACTTTCAAGGAGAGCAAAGGAAGATAAGGGGAAAACTAACCCATAATTTCTTTGCAAGCTATCTCCATTAATTTTTCTGGAGATAGTTCATTGACCCTTTTATTACAGAGATCCTCCGGCAGCCCGCTTAAAGACGATGAAAGTTTCTTCCTCCTGTTTGAGAAGAGCTTTCTGAGGACTAAATCTGCTTTTCTAATATCGACTTCCAGGTATTCCCCCCTGGGCATGATCTCTATGACAGAAGAGTCCACTTCCGGGACAGGACTGAATGAATTTCTGGAAACTTTAGCAATTACCTTAATTCTGAATCGTAGCTGCGCATTTACGGAAAGTCTTGAATAATCCTTGGAACCCACCGGTGAAACCAGCCTGTTGCAAAACTCTCTCTGCAGCATAAGTATTGCACGCTTGAACTGGAAGTTTCCAAGATGAAATAATATTTCTGAAGAAATGTGGTAAGGCACATTGCCGATGATCCCATCGAACTGATTTCCGCGAAGATCGAGAAAGCTGCCTTTCGCCAGCCTTAGTGCACCGGATTCCACAGACTGATTAAACTTTCCGAGAAGTTCCTCATAAAACCTGTGGTCAGGTTCAATGGCTTCCACATTGTATCCCTTTTCAAGGAGGATTGCCGTAAGAGTTCCCGGGCCAGGGCCTATTTCCATTATCCTGGATCCGGGGGGCAACTTCAACGCCTCAACTTCGAAACGCGCAACTTTAGGATTGCGCAAGAGAACCTGCCCATATTTTTTTGTGTAAAGCTCCCCGGGTCTTGGACTCATCTTGCCACGAAAAGCTTGTGCTTCTCAAATCTTTCCTGGAGCTCCACCACAATTCTTCCGGCAATCATCTTCTGGGGATTGTGGACAGTTTTTACCCTCTCAGTGAGTTCATGGAATGATTCGAAAAGCTTCTTTTTCCTCTCGTCAAGTATGTTCCACATGGTCTTGTTTCCAAGTCCCGGCAGGAGCTCAAGGGAGTGGAGCCTGGTGGATATTGATTCCGCCTGGTTGAAGAACTTGATGAAATCCTTCTCCCGTGAATTGATGATGTTTTCGAGCGTGAAGGGAAGTTCGTTCATCGCGGCATTTGTAAGGTCTGCGTAGGAGATTCTCCTCTTCACTGACATTACCTTATCCCTTTTTTCCTGCTCCTTACCAATGTATACCCTTTCGCCTATGGTGATGACAGCATTGGTCTTGGGGATAAGCTCCAGAAGTTTGAATTCAGTTTCGCCGACTGCTATGGCCAGTGGGGTTTTATGGTAACTCTTGTCATCTGCCCGGCCCTGCGGCAGATAGTCTAACACATATGCAAATTCTTCCAAAAATCAAAGCCTCCCCTGCCTTACTCGCCTGTAAAATAACTAACGAGGCTATTTAAATCTTTTTCGGAGAGCATAATACTGTATCCTGAAACAATGCTGGTTATTTCTTCCTTGCTTTTTGGCACCAGGTCAACCAGTTTCACCGCCACCTTCTCAGGAAACTTGAAATCTTTTACCAGATCTGCAACGGCCTTCTTGGCATCCTTTCCTTTCATCTTCAAAAATGCCTCACAGTAGCCAAGATTCTCAGCTTCAGTAGGATCATGTTCCTTCTTCTTGGAGAGAACGTCAAACACTTCTGGTATAGTGATAAACTTGCTTTTCATTATCTTCCTTCTATCTTCTTGAGGTGCACAGGCGCAGCAAGGATCTCTTTCCTAACGCTTCCGATCGTTACAGCGAGCAAATAACATTCACCCTGCTTCCGGGTTATTCTTCCAGTAAGTCCCTGGAATCCATGATAGGGCATTCCGTTGTGTATGGATGGCTCAATATTTACTGCTGCAAGGTCTCCAACTTCAAAATTCTTAAAGAATCTTGAAACTGGAGGCAGGCCTCTATCCTTGACACGCTTTGTCATTTTCATTCTGGAGCCCGCTCTTGGGCCATGAGACATCTTTACCATTTATTCACCGTTCCTGTGTATCCAAA
>JAJZKS010000032.1 GCA_021850835.1 Thermoplasmata archaeon | reverse complement strand
TATTTATAGGATTACCTACAATACAGGGCTTGCACTTTTGCCCATAAAGCAAAGGGCCGGTAGATCAGAGGTAGATCGCTTCCTTGGCATGGAAGAGGCCTGGGGTTCAAATCCCCACCGGTCCATATTAGTTTCATTGATTTTTCCTTTGAAGGGCCATAGAAAACGATCCCTCGGCCAGGCGTGAATGACTTTAATGGGCACTGGGGGTATAAGCCAATTCAAGTCAAGAAATATTGTTTTATCTAATACGTTTTATTCGGCATTTTCTAAGGCGCACGTTTCGTTGTAAAAACACCTTCCAGGCAAAGTGCAAGCTATTTCTATTTAAAGCAATATTCACTAGGCTGTTTCAAATATGCCCAATATTCTGAATTCTTAAAATAGTTTCAATTTAATAAAAGCTAAATACTGGTTTCATACTACTATTTAATGGCTGCTTCTAAAATATTTTTTTTATTAACCTTAATGCTGATAATATTGCTCGGAATTTCGGCGGTTAATGTGGCTGGTACCGCACATTTCCCATTAAAGAAAGTGACAAATGCAAATCTTGTGACGAACTCCGATGGCACGTCCACGATAAACCTCGGCGCGAGTTCCCTTTCCATTACATCAGGGAGCTCAGGAAAAGTCTCTTACACAGTTAAATTGAGCTCGGGAACCACTTGGGGAACGTCCATATCGGCCAGTGAACCTAGTGGCTTTTCAACAGCATTCAGCGATTCAAGCGGTGATCCCACTTTCTCCGGGACTGCAACTATAAGTGTGGCCAATACGGTAAAGAATGGCACCTATACTATTTCATTCTCAGCCTCTGGTGATGACCCATCCTCTTCCTCTGCTGCACTTACGGTTCATGTGACAGGTTATTCTTCTTCCACACCTCCAAGCAAGACAACAACTACAACTTCCACATCGAAATTAACTGATCAGGTGTATGTGGGGTCAGGCATCTTTGTGCTTTTCCTCCTGGCTGCATTTATTCCTCTTGCAATTAGGAAGCGGAGCCAGATGCTAGGATATTCTTCCTTTGGCATCGCAGTCGCTTCTGCGATTTACCTTGCGGCTGCAGACAATGTCCTTCGAAGTTCAGGCTACACTCACTGGATAATATTGCTGGTGTTCATAGCATTGGACATTATTGCACTCATGGGCACCCTCGCTTTAAAGGGCCCCTCGCAGAAGTCTTTCAGAATATTTCTCGCCATCGGCTCATTCATAATGTCTCTGGCCATGATTGCAGATGCCGCCCTTGGCCTACCGCTAAGTTCAGTACAGGATATTGGTAGCACCTCTGGGTTTACCTACCTTTTTGGTTTTGGTTCTGCTTCAGGTGCCACATTGGGGGTCAGCATTGCCTTCGTTCTGTTGCTAATATTCAACGGGCTAGTTTTCTCAAGTTTCTTGAGGGATCCAAAGAAGTAATAATTAAACAGCAGGGACAAAATCCCTGCTCACACTATAATACTTCATGGATAACTAATAAAATAAGCCCTATTTACGCCTAAAAGAGCCTGCCTTAAGCTTACCATGGGAAAAGCAAGCAGGCAGTGTTGGCCTACCATAAATATTGGAACCTAATGTTTCCCGGGGAACCTGTTTACAAACTTGTAAATTGCCCATCCAACCCTAGATAATTTGGACTTTCTCAAGCAGACCACCTATTGTAACCATGAATATAAGAGAAATGGTATAAGGGCGCCAGAACATCAAGTCTGTACCTAAGCTCCATTTCTCTTCTGCGCCTTAGAAAAAATAGGGTCTTGCCAAATATTTGGCATTACGAAAATATTTATTTGCCCCAGGAAATGAGTATGCTCTCCCTTCTGAACGCTTTAACGCTGATGAAAAATATGACTATGGCTGCGGCCAGGAATCCAACACCTGCACCCAAATTGATAATAAGGTCAGACCCGGACGCTATAATCGGAAGAAACACAAGCAATAGAAGCGGGAGGACAACAAGGGCGGAGACTTGCTGCGCTGCCCTTACATCCTTCATCTTCGAAGAGACGAGAAGAGTGAGAAAAGTGCCAAGCATACCAGTAACTGGGGCTAGGAAGAACATCTGAACCAGTGTCAAATCTGTTGGGAACAATAAGTATCCCAGACGTCCATATGTCAGTGCATCCATAATTGCAATATAAAGTGTGAAAGCAATCCAGGAGAGCAAAACTCCAATTGAAAGAGGGGCAAGAGCTTTCCCTGCAAACAGTTCCGAATCTGTGATAGGAGTTGCAAGAAGCGGTTCTAGGCTGTGGTTGTTCTTCTCGAGTATCACGCTGGTAGATCCGATCAGGGAAGTGACTATTGCAGGAATGAAGACCATGATTGTAGAGAAAGTGGAAAGCAGTGGGCTCGAACTCCCTCCAGTGGAAAGGGCAACAGCAAAGGAATCAATCACGCTAATTACAACAAGCATTATCGGGAGGAGCAGAAGGGAAAAGAATACGTACCCGTTTTTTCTAACTTCCTGCAAGTCTTTGCGCATCATTTCCCTTACAAGATTGAAATTCAAAGTTTTCCCTCCCGGGATTTCTCCACTATAGAAAGATAGACATCTTCAAGAGAGCGACGGATTTCTCCGATGAACTGTATCCTGAAACCCTTTCCAACAAGATAGGCAGTTATGTCAGGGTTGTTCTGTTCCGGAGAATCCACTTCCATTACAAGTGACTCCTTGGAAATTTTAGCGGAATTTACGAAGGTCATTGCCTCAATCTCTTTAATGTCAAGCCCCTGGAGGCTTTCGAGATGGAATACAATAGTCCTCTTGAAAGCCTGCGCCTTAAGGGCACTGGGGGAATCTATGGCAAGAAGGCGGTTCCTAACCACCGCGACACGGTCACTTAGCTTGTCTGCGTCATCAAGGTCATGTGTTGAAAGGATAACGGTCTTGCCGCTTTCCTTCAGGCTTTTCATATAATCCCTGACAAATTTGGATGATTCAGGGTCCAACCCTGACAGGGGCTCATCAAGGAAAACATACTTCGGGTCATGTATGACTGTCCGCAATATTGCCAGCTTCTGTTTCATTCCCTTTGAGAAGGTGGCTACTGGAGCTTCCTTTTTGTCCCAGAGTTCGAATTCAACCATCAAATCCTTAATCCTAGATTCAATGGCACGATCGTTCATGCCATACATTCGGCCGTAAAACTGGAGATTCCTGTAAGCAGTGAGGTTTTCATAATGCCCAGGGACTTCAGGCAAAATCCCGATTTTCCTGTGAATGTCAGGAAGTCTCTGCATCTGGTCAGTTCTTATGTCATCTACAGAAACGAACCCGTTTGTGGGTGAAATCATTCCCGTCATCAATCTCAGTGTAGTGGTCTTTCCTGATCCATTGGGACCAAGCAATGCAAAAATTTCGGCCTCGTGTATTTCAAAATTTAAATCTTCTACCCCGACGGTGTTGCCGTATACCCGGGTAAGCCCGGACACCTTGATCAATCACTCATCCTCGTACTTTGAATCTTCTATGAGGTCCGGTTCTGAAGCCGGTTTTGTCTCAGTTGTCTCATCAGCATTTGTGGCACTATTTTTAGCCAGGTCAGACTCTTGGGCCTTTTTATAGTGCCTTCTCATCTTTTCCTCCTTGCATTGTGGGCACCTTACCACGCCAGTCCCCGGGATCGTCCATCCAAGGTGAGAGAATTTCATATCCATTAGCGGGGCCTTGAATACAAACCCACAGTTGGGGCATGATAGATATTTAACCATGGAAATCACATTTCCATTAATATCTAGTTAAATAATTTGATCTTCACCAAAAAAATTTATTTCTATGTGCGGGAATCTTAATGTAGGATAATGCAGATTCCAAAATAATGCGTGCTGTTCTTTATAGCATTTCCCGCAAGGAACTTTCAAGTCGGGATTTAACCAGCATTGAAGATTTGAAGGCCCTGTCAGCCCAGGAATCTTACTGGCTTGATGTGCAGGATTTTGACGCAGAGTCCATAAAGGCCATCGGGGAATTTTTCACACTTGATCCATTGACTCTAGAGGATATCGGCACTGGAAAACAGAGGATCAAGACAGAAGATTACCAGAACTATATTTTTTCAGTATCCAAAGGAGTTGCCAAATCCAGCGGCGGCAATTTTGAATATTCCGTTGAGGAAATCTTCCTGGTACTTTTTGAAAAGAACATCGTGACGTTTCATAAGGACAGTTCTACAATAGTGAACCACTCACTGGATTCCCTGAAGAACCGGGCAAAGACCCTGAAGAAAGAGTCCTTGCTCAATTCTGTTGTCTTCCACACAATCTATGATTTTTCAGTGGATTCATTCTACACAGTTCTCTCTGAAATTGAGAACTGGCTCGTTTCCATGAGAAGCGAAGTCCTTGATTTTGATTCCCTGAAAGCAAGTGACATTTCAGACGTAAAGGGGCTGCTTGCGCTGATATCCAAGGCAAGAAGGGAAATGAGTGAGCTCAGGATAATGCTTTCACAGCACCGTGATGTGGTTTCCCTTGCCGAGAGAGGTTCAGTCAAGTTTCTTTCGGTGGACCTTATGCCTGCTTTCAGAGACGTTTACGACCATACATTCCAACTAATAGAAACAGTGGATTCATACACCCTAAGAACTGGGGATGTGCGGGATCTCTACTTTACCATGAGAGCAGCATTCACTGACAATATTCTCAGGCTCCTGACCATTGTGGCGACCATCTTCCTCCCTTTGACTTTCCTTACTGGCTTCTATGGAATGAATTTTACAGCAGGCTTCACTCAGCCAGGCTCTGGATCATTTGTAGGTTTTTGGGCTCTTGTCGCGGGCATGGTTGCGCTTGCTTCCGTGTTGATGGTGCTCTTCAAGAAACGTGGCTGGCTCTAGAAAATATTAAAGCCTTTTATTGAGGTAAGCATAAGGGTAAACAGGGTAAATCCAATTGAAGAGGAGCATAAGCACATCAGTGATCATTCTGGCTGTATATGCAGCACTATTCATCCTTTTTGATTTCATCATTCCCACATACTTCAGGAGCCTTTCCTATTACGGGGGGTTCTTTCCGTTCTTCTTCTTTTTCCCGTTCTTGTTCGGCAGGGGCTTGAGGTCTGGAAGCAGGAATTATGGCAACTCAAAGAACAGCAAGCAGCCTGAAGACGATGTGCTCAACGGGAACTATAGCGCATCAGAATGGGAGAAAAAAAATCGTGCTGAATATGATGAGTTTGGCATTCCCGTGAGGAAGGTTCCTTCCAGAACCTGGTATTACATCGGAATAGCCGTTATATTTGCGGTCTCCATAGGTCTCCTAATTTACAGGGGCTTCATGGGCCTCTGATCTCATAATGGTTATGGCTTTCCTTGCCCAAAGCAGTCTACCTCGGAATACCTTAATTAAAGATGCGCCATTATTGAATCATGGTTGATTTAATCAGGGATTCATTGGCCGGAAAAGTTGCCGTCGTCATAGGAGTTGGCCCGGGACAAGGCATATCAGCAGTCAGGATGCTCATCAATTTCGGAGCCAAGGTCGCAATTGTATCAAGGTCGGGAAACATGTTCGGGCTCGTTGAATCATCAACAGTCAAGGCTTACAAGGCAGATGCAACAAAAGAAGAAGAGCTGAAGGCAGTAAGGGACAAAATACTTGCTGATTATGGAAGCATCTTTACAGTGGTTTCAAACGTCGGTACATGGGAATCTTTCAAGGGACTATTCCCGGAAAGGTCGGACTTCCAAAAGATGCTTGACATCAACCTGATTTCACAGCTGAGCGTCCTGAAGGTCTTCTCAGAGCCGATGCTGACCAAGGGAGGTACATTCGTTCTGGTTGGGGCTTCAAGGCACATCTTCCGGGGGAATGATCTGGCATACAACGTTTCAAAGTCGGCATTGGAGGAACTTGTAAGAAAATCTGCGGAAAATCTGAGGAAATATAACATAAGGGTAAACGCAGTGCTACCGGGCAGTGTCAGCAAAGAAGACAACTACTACAAAGTGTTTCCATTTAACGTGACGAAATTCTCGGAAAAGACTCAGTTGGAACCAATTGAGGTTGCCATGGTAAACGCATTCCTGGCCAGTGAAATGTCACTGGGAATCAACGGGCAGTGCATCTCAGTGGACAGGGGCCTAAACACTGTTTAGGCTAAAATCAATTTACATTTTAATCACATTTTTAATGTACGAGCAAACAATATTCTATTATGTTTGAGAATGAAGTGACTTTTGTTAAAATGGCAAAAGCGGGCAAGGAAGATGAGTTCCACAGACTCTACGAAGAAGCCCTCAAGGAAGTCCCAAAATATCTTGGCAAGGAATATCCCAACCTTATAGCCGGTGAAGTTAAGGAAGCCAAGAAAATAACGGAAATTTCTCCTGTTGATGGAAAAGAGCTTGCAACTTTCCAGCTCTCATCTCAGGAATCCCTGGAAAAGGCATTGAAAATGCTTAATGGCTCATACAGGAAATGGTATAATATGGGCTATGTCCACAGGGCAAAAGTAATGCTCAAAGTTGCAGACAAGATAAGTGAAAAGAAGTATTTCTTTTCAGCACTGCTTGCCTATGAAAATGGGAAGAACAGGACGGAGGCAATGGCAGATGTGGATGAGGGAATTGACTTCCTGAGATATTATGCACTTAACATGATTGAGAACAACGGTTTCGTGCATCTTACGGGCAAGGGATATGACAACGAGGAAAGCTTCAGTGTGATGAAACCATACGGGGTATTCGCTGTAATTCCCCCATTCAACTTCTATGCAATAACCGTGGGAATGGTGGCTGGCCCCCTTACAGTGGGGAATGCAGTTCTGCTCAAACCATCAAGTGATATTCCGCTCATTTCTTACCTGACAGTGAAGCTAATGCATGAATGCGGTGTGCCAGAGGATGTACTTGTTTTCCTCTCCGGATCTGGCAGCACAATCGGCAGCAAGATCGTTGAGAATGATGGAATAGCAGGCATTGTATTCACTGGCTCCAGGGAAGTTGGCCTGAACATGTACCACAAGGCACAGGCAAAGAGGCCAAAGCCTGTCATAACGGAAATGGGCGGCAAGGATGCTGTCATCGTTACTGCAAAGGCAGACCTGAAAAAGGCGGTCGAAGGAGTTTTCAGGGGAGCTTTCGGCTTTTCTGGCCAGAAGTGCAGCGCAACATCGCTTGTCTATGTAGAGGAGCCAATCTATGACAAGTTTGTAGATGCCCTTGCAGAGAGAACAAAAGGAGTGGTCCCGGCAGACCCGAAGAAGAAAGACACATTCATAGGGCCAGTGATAAACAAGGATGCGTTCGAGAAATTCAAGGCGCTTTCTTCAAAATTCCCGCAGTATGGAAAAGTTGTAGCTGGAGGCCATGCCCTTGAGCAACCCGGGTTTTTCGTTGAGCCAACAATCATAAAGGATGTGGCAAAGGACTGTGAACTTGTAAAGAATGAACTTTTCCTCCCGGTTCTTGGAATTATAAAAGTCAAGAGCCTAAAGGAGGCAGTTGAAGAGATTAACAAGTCCGAGTACGGTCTTACTGGCGGAATAATCACCGAAGATCCGGAGGAGATAAGGTACTACTTCGACAATGCAGATGTGGGCGTAATATATGCAAACAGGGCAAGAGGAGCATCAACTGGAGCAGTAGTAGGCTCACAGCCATTCGTCGGGTGGAAGATGAGTGGAATCAGCGGAAAAGGCACAGGCTCATACTACTACCTACAGCAGTTCCTCAGGGAGCAGTCCCAGACCATTGCCCACTGAATAGGACTTTAATTCATCCAATGAATTAAACTCCATATATTTATTTATTCTAAGTTTTTCTAAAAACCTATTTTTCAGGCCATTTTTGACGCTTGCTAATTCAACTTCCCTTCCAAGTTCACTTTCCATGCTTGTCATAATGGAAGCCTGCATGCCACAGGGCATTATGTTCTGGAATTTAGTGAGGTCGGTTGAAATGTTGAGTCCCACGCCGTGAAGTGTGGTAAAACCCTTGATAGCGAAGCCGATAGAGCAGATCTTCCTGTCTTCTACCCACACTCCAGTTTCCCCGTGCAACCTGCCTTGAGCTTTGATGTTGAACCCATCGAGGAGAGATATCATTGATGCCTGTACCATTTCTATGAGGTCTCTAATGTTTATTCCTCTATTCTTCATATTTACAATGAAGTATGCTACGAGCTGCCCAGGGCCGTGATATGTTGCCGAGCCGCCTCTTTCAACCTCAAAGGGAACTATTCCCGGAGCAATTATTTCATTCTGGTTTCTGTGTATTCCCAGTGTATAGACATCAGGATGTTCAAGTATCATGACAGTGTCACCAAGTTCATCGTTGTTCACCATTGAGTTCAGGTGGCGCTGCAGCATTAGAATTGGAAGGTAGTCCACAAGGCCAAGGTCCAGCACCATGGAAGGTGAAGGCCTGTTTCCATCCTGCATTTCCTCTCCCAGCATAGTGTGGTTATGCGCTAACCTAATAAATAGTGCTGAGTTTTGGATTTGATGGTTCTGGATCAGGGGGAGTTAACCCAACTCATGATTATGGTCGAACTCTTTGACGGGGTTGACAAACCTGCCAGTATCGCCAAGAGTGTTGGAATAACCGTACAGGGGGTAAACTATCACCTCAAGATTCTCAGGAAAAAAGGGCTTGTCACTGAAACAAACGAGATTTCCAAGGAGGGTTACAGTTTCCTAGAATCCGGATTAGGTTCTCTCCGGGAATTTGTGTCGGAGAATCTTGCAAAGATAGACAACATCGTTACCTGGGAAGCAATTGCAGATACACCGGTGGAAAAAGGAGATGAAGTCGGTGTCTACATGTCTGGGGGCTATCTCCATGCCGGAAAGCAGAACGGCAAGTCAAGCGGTGTTGCCAGAAACAGCGCAAAGAAAGGGGAGATCGTGGTTGCTTCAATTAATGGCATCATTGGAGTCGAATTCGGAAAGATACAGATATGCGTTCTCCCTTCTGCAGAAGACATATGGGACAAGGAGAATCTTGCCTCAAGGTTATCGGAAGAATTTGAGTCTGGATCAAAAATTGCAGTGGTTGGAGAAGAAGCATTTTATGCAGTTCTGGCCGCAGGCAGAGAGCCCAATATTGAATATGCCTCATTGGACGGTGTATTTGAAGCCGCAACTCGCGGGCTCGATTCAGTGCTTTTCATATCGCCCAGGAGGTTCCACTACCTCCTCCCTCAGCTTAAGATTCTCCAGAACAGATATAAGGAAATAGGGCTCAAAATCAAATATTTGTGACACCTTTAATATATATTGAAAAAAATATTGAACTGAATATGAAGTTCTCCCAATTGAAAAATATGAAATTATAATGAAATATCGATAAATATCAAACTCTCAGAACATTATAAATATTTAAATACAACATATTAATAGAGTGTCCTAACAACCCCTGAGGTGGAATATATGGAGGAAGATGGTAGTGGCAGTAGGTTTTCAGATTTTGGCAGATCTTTATGGTGTAGATTCGGATATAATAGCAAAGGCAGATAGCATATACCCGATTATTGAGGAAGCAGTAAGGGTAGGTAACCTGACAAAGATATCGTCAGATTATTACCAGTTCCAGCCTAAGGGGGCAAGTGGTGTAGTATTGCTTGCAGAGTCCCATCTCTCTTTCCATACTTGGCCAGAACATGGACTGGTGACACTTGACGTATATACTTGCGGGGACCCGAAAGGAGCTGAAATGGCCCTTGATTATATCGTGGACCAGCTCAGGCCGGACACCATGGATTGCAAAAGGCTCAGAAGGGGCGTTTCCATAACTGAAGAAGTGAAAGTGGAAAGCCCGGAGCACGTAATCATCCCGTGATTTTTTGTCACGGAACCTTTTTTTCTTAGTATCTTTTTTGTTTTCAGTTTACTTTATAGTATTTTCCATCGTCGTTAAAATTGTCCCAATCCCACTCGAGCTAGTGGGGATACTCCTTGCACTTGTGAGCCTTTATCTCGGTGGGGATAGCTTCCTGGACAATGCGAGGGAGTTTGGAAACAGGCGCAGGATTTCCTCAAAATCCATTGGAGCTTACCTTCTTTCCCTAGGGGCAGTGATCGACGAATTTTCTGTCATTTTCGTCGCCTCTTTTCACCGATATGGTGAGATAAGCTTCGGAACACTGCAGGGCTCTAACATCATTACAATGGTAGTTTTCCTTGCAGTTCTTCCTCTCGTTTTCCTAGGAAGCTACAGGAAGTTCTTCAGGGATGGCGTCATCCTGCTGGTGGCCTCTACGCTTCTCGAAGTTCTCTCTCTGGTTTATCCGGTGGTCCCTTGGTATATTGGAATAATCATGGCGCTACTCTTCCTCGTTTACATGTATACAGGCAGGGGAGAAGCACCCCCGATCGAGGAGGAATATGTCCACATGGAATACAGCCCCGTCTCAATGATAGTGGCCCTGGTTCTTCTGGGGCTCGCATCAGAAGCAATTGTAAATTATACTAACGGCGTTTCCGTTGATTTTAACATCCCACCATTCATTTCTGGATTCATAGTTACAGGAGTTGCCGGTTCACTCCCAGAGATTATCATGTTTTATCTTGGAATAAGGAAGCAGGACCAGGACATTACTCTCGGAATAGTGGCAGGCAGTACACTATACAAAGCCACGCTAATAATGGGAGTTACAATGCTGTTTGGCATTGTTGACCTCAGGGCAGGAGCCTGGTCAATTTACCTTATGATACTTTTGTCAGGGGTTTTCCTGCTTTTCACGCTGATAAAAATGAAAAGGGTAATGGCTATAATACCCGTGGCGGCAACTGCACTATTCTTCGCGGCTTACCTGCTGTTTTAGGTCTTTGTGCCCCAGAACATATTCTCTTTTCTCTTGATCTTTATAATTTCTTCAAGTGTGAGCATTGTGTTTTCATCCATCTTTTCTTCACGCAGCTCCTTGACAACTGATTCTGGAATGTCTACGTACAGTGGCTCTTCAGGGAATATTTGCCTGTGGAGCGTAACCCCTTCTATGGATACTGCAACTTCAGCAGGTGCTTCTGCAAACTGCTTTGAAACCTCACCATCTCTGATGCTCTTGATGGTGCCTGCATACCTTCCATCTGATTTTATGAGCGTGTCGCCGACCTTGATTCTTCCGGAAAATACTTTTATACCCACAATCACAGGTTTCGCAGCCCTGAAA
>JAJZKS010000031.1 GCA_021850835.1 Thermoplasmata archaeon | reverse complement strand
CTATTTCAACGAAGGGGAAGATAATGTGGACGCTGGGGCATTCCTTTTCCGTCCCCATATCTTCCGCTTCAAGCATATTTGGCATTACAAATGGATATGCGGTAATTTCAGTCATTGGTTCCCATTACCATTATTTTGTCGTTAATCTGACATCAGGAAAAATTGCCTGGAATAGAATATACTACCCACTGGCTTCTTTGTATGGCCAAGGTGGGATACCCGCAGACCCTATTGCATTTGGGGATGGCTTCGCCATATTCTCCATGGCATCTCCAAAAGGCAACCTGTCAATCCTCGCCGTAAACGTTGTGCATCTTGGGCTATCTTAAGCCCATGGTTCGGGATTACTGAAATTTTCCCTCATGAAAATAGTCAAAAATTCCGGAAATTTGAGGGAAATTTTTAGAATTTGCTGCCGCCAATGGCGCTGAAATCGATCTTTGCCATGGCAGGGTCCTTTGCCAGGAGCGTTACCCTGCTGTCCCTTCTTTCGGAAGCAAGTTCATAGCCAAGGTTCTCCCCAAGCTGCCTGCTGAAATCTACTATGAGATCATGCGATGGCATATTGTCAATGCCCAGCCTGTTTATTGACTGGCCAACATGGACATAGCCCTTTGATTCGATGAAATTGGGATCGGCTATCCTATCCATCCTGGTATATTCCTCTATGTATGGCATGTTAACATCCTTCACAAGGGTGTGCCTGATTACTTTCCTGGTATTCAGAGAAGGCAGGAGCTCCAGGGTCCTGTTGAAATTCTCCCAGGCATTCCCAATCGACGGGTTGAGGAGGTCGAAAAAGATTTCCTTGGTTGGGCCAGCGGTGGTTACGTAAAGCTGTGTGGGAAGAGGATCTAGTTTCTCCAGTACCATTGGCAAAGTTCCGTTTGTAACAAGGAATGTCGATATCCCTCTCCTGTGTGCCAGTTCAATAAATTCTCCCAATCTTGTATAAAGGGTTGGTTCCCCGGTAAGTGAAATGGCAATGTGCTTCGGGTCATCTGCCTCTTTCCACTTTTCCTCAGTTACCTTTGGATTGCCCTTGAAGCCTGATATGAGCTTCTTGTGGGCCTTGATGGACTCTTCAAGTATAAACTCAGGGTCATCCTCGTCTGAAATGTGCATGCTGTCAAATCCCTGAAATCTCCAGCAGAATGAGCAATTCTCAGTGCAGGAGCTCAGTGCAGGTGTCATCTGGACGCACTGGTGGGACTTGATTCCATAGAAATCTCCTTTGTAGCATCCACGGCCGCCAGTGAGCTCGTTCTTTGTCCAGTGGCATACCTTGACTGCGGAATGCTTTCCCACAAGCCCGTAATGCTGCTTCTTGTAGATTTCTACATATTGGGTTTCCACGAGGCAACAGAATTTGAGCTTATATAACCTTTACCTTGCCAGCTGAGCCACAAAGCTATCCTGGATCAGCATTAATTGGTGGTTTCCATACAGTTAGAGATGGCAGAATTCACCATTGAACCACTACCAATTGATATGGAAACAAAGTACATGGGCTTCCTGAGGGAGTATGACTTCTCACCAGGCGATGAAACCATATTCAGATGGTACAGGAAACTTGAAGGGACAAACATGTATGTTTCCACAGACAACGGAAATATCATAGCTACAGCCATGTCATTCTCCTTTGGAAAAACTGGGTGGCTAGGGGCAATCTGTACACATGCAGATTATCGTGGAATGGGGCTGGGAAAGGCCATCACGCAATATGCAATAGGTCGCCTCAGAAACCAGGGTGCAGAAACCATTCTTCTCAGGGCAAGCGAAGAGGGGGCCAGGCTTTACAGGAAAATGGGTTTCCAGGTTTCAGGAAGCTACGAGAATTTCTTCGTGAAATCAGGTGATTTCAAGCCATACTGCGGGAAAAATATCTTTGGCATTAATTACCTGTCCGAAAGGCATTTCCTGCTTGATTCAGAATTCACTGGAGAATTGCGGAAACCTGCACTTTCCAGCTTGCCTGGGTTAACGGGATACGAATTGCTCGAGGGTGGAGAACTGAGGGCATTCATCTATCCTTCTATTGGAGACGGGATTGTGGGCATGACAAAGGAAGTGGGTTTCATACCTGACATGGTGCAAAGAGCAATGTCCGGGAGATCAGGAAAAGTAAGGACTCTCAGAGGAAGCGTACTAAATAAGCACATGCACGAGCTCGGCTTTGAAACGAATGATGGTGCAAGGAGAATGGTTCTTGGCAAGGATCCGATAAAAAATAAAAATGGGATTATTGGAACCATAAGTTCCAGTATTGGGTAGGAGGTTTAATCTTCTCCGCCCATGCCGCCCTGTGGCATGCCGCCAGCTGGTCCTCTTGATCCCTTTGTGGCGATGACATCATCGATTCTAAGGATCATTACCGCGGCTTCGGTTGCTGCCTCAATGGCCTGCTTACCTACCCTGACCGGCTCGATAACGCCAACCTTGTCCATTTCCTCGACCTTGCCGCTGTATACGTTGATACCTGCGGTCTTCTTACCCTTGGCATGCTCGTTCCTTATCTTTATGAGTATGTCAATTGCATCAAGGCCCGCGTTTTCCGAAAGAGCCCTTGGGATTTCCTCAAGCGCATTTGCGAACTTTTCAATTGCAAGCTGCTGCCTGCCTCCCACTTTTGAGGCATATTCCCTGAGCTTGAGGGAGATTTCTGCTGCTGTTGAGCCTCCTCCTGTGACATAGCCCTCGTCCTCAACTGCTGCGGCAACAACGTGAGTTGAGTCGGTTATAGACCTGTCGATTTCGTCCACAACATGGTCGGTGCCTCCCCTGACAAGTATGCTGACCGCCTTGGGGTTCTTGCATCCTCTCACGAATGTGAGGTAGTCATCGCCAATCTTTACCTGCTCAACTTCATCAGCAGATCCGAGGTCCTGTGGGCCAAGTTCGTCAACTGATGATGCAATTGCTGCTCCAGTTGCCTTTGAGAGTTTCTCTATGTCGCTTTTTTTCACCCTTCTCACAGCATATATCCCCTCTTTTGAGAGGTAGTGCTGCGCAAGGTCGTCTATCCCCTTCTGGGTGATTAGGACGTTTGCCCCGCTTTCCTTGACCTTCCTTACCATGTCCTTGAGGACGGTCTCTTCCTGGCTGAGGAATTTCTGGATCATTGACGGGTCATCTATCCTTATGTTTGTGTCAAACTCAGGCTTCTTGATTTCAAGCGCAGCGTTGAGCAGAGCAACCTTTGCCCCCTTGACGAAGTTGGGCATTCCCGGGTGCACCTTTTCCTTGTCAACAATGATTCCATAAATGAGCTGGGTTTCGTCAATGTCTCCGCCCTGCTTCTTCACGATCTGGATGTTATCAAAGTCAACGGAGTATCCGTTTTCTGTCTTTTCGGCCACTGCCCTGATTGCCTCGTATGAGATTTCCGAGAGCTTTTCTTTGCTGGAGGAAGCGCTCTTGCTGCTAAGTGAGGTTGCTGCCATCTTCATGAGCAGCTCCTTGTCTGTGAACTTCACAGGCTTCTTGACTTCATCAAGAATCTTCTTTGCCTGGTCTGCAGCCATCCTGTACCCGGCGGAAATCACTGTGGGGTGCACGTTCTGGTTAATAAGGCTCTCAGCTTCCTGAAGAAGTGCTCCTGCTACGATGACAGCTGTTGTTGTGCCGTCTCCCACGAAAGTATCCTGGGTCTTCGAAACCTCAACCATCATCTTTGCAGCAGGATGTTCCACATCCATTTCCTTGAGAATTGTAACTCCGTCGTTGGTGATAACAATGTCACCGAGGGAGTCAACCAGCATCTTGTCCATGCCTCTTGGGCCAAGGCTTGACCTGACTGCATTGGCTATGCTTTTTGCTGCGTCAATGTTGTTCTTCATGGCATCTTTGCCAGTCTCTCTTTTTGTACCTTCTTTTAATATGAATATTGGTTGGCCTCCAATCATAAGTCCTCAGCAAGTAAAAATAAACTTCTATATAACCATTTCTAATCTTCAGTAGTTCAAAAAAGCTTTGTTTTTCAAGCTTTTTGAATAATAATCCGGAATCGCCTTGGCTATGCAAAATTCCTATATTTCAGCTTCACATTACTGTGTATGATCGAGGCTGACAGTGTGGAAATATCTGGTTCAAAATTCGAATATATCAGCATTCCCATGGCAAAGGCACCGCTTCTCCTCCTTAAGGGGACCCGGGGGTTTGTGATGTGCGGCTACCTTAACCTTGAGGCTGCAAACAAACTGGGCGACTGTGCTGTCAGGGTTTCCGGTGTAAGCGACCTGAAAACCCTGCTTGACAGCAAGGCTGCAGGTGTTTCGGAGGAAGCAAGGAAGCTGGGAATAGCGGAAGGGCAGAAAGTCTCAGATTTCATACACCTTCTGGCATAGGGCCATATGGCATCAGGAAAGGCAGCGGTTGGAATTTTGCAGAACGGGACCCAGACTCTCCTCATAAGAAGGATGGAATTTCCCGGCGATCCCTGGTCAGGGAATATAGCCTTCCCCGGGGGACATATAAAGGATGGTGAAACAATCCATCAGGGCCTCCTCAGGGAGATCAATGAAGAAGTCAGCATGGAACTCAAGGAAACCCAGATCGTCAGGGGACTGGAATCTGTGACACCTTTCAGGGCACCGAACCTTCTTGTCTATCCTTTCATTCTCACTGTTGAAGGCTTCTCAGAAGCGAAACCCGGGCCCGAAGTGGCAGAAATAAGGGTGGTCAACCTGCAGGATTACAAGCAAACAAGGCATCCAACCAATGGATTTCCTGCTCTGGATTACGGAGGTTGGATCGTATGGGGACTGACATACAGGATAATATATGGGTTAATGGGCTTTGGGCCATAGGCCTAATGGCTGGGCACTTCCAACTGTTCCGCCCGACCCATCTGCAAACCAGCCTCGAGCGCCTTCAGGTTTATTTCAAGCGCCTTTTTTGAGAAAGTTCGGGCAATCTGGTTCTTCACAGCTTCCATAGACAGGGGGAGCCAGCCTGTGCCGATTGCAAACCCGAGCAGGGCAATGTTCGCTGCCTTGTAATTGCCAGAACTCCTTGCTATGGATACTGCATCCACGGCCCTAACATGAAAGTCGCCTGAAACGGATCGGACAATATCCTGCAAATCTGGATATTCCTCATGCCTTATGCTGAGGGATATGGGTACCATCTTTTCAGTGCTCATGACAACCTTCGACCCAACCGAAGCCCTGGAAAGGGCACGTTTTGTCTCGAGGGGTTCCATTCCTATAGTAAGGTCAACATCGCCATCCGGTATGATGGGGGCATGGAAATCTCCTATCCTCACATCAACTGTGACTGATCCGCCCCGCTGGGCAAGGCCATGGATTTCAGACATTATGACCTTCTCGCCCTGCTCAATGGCCGCCTGGGATATAATCATCCCAAGGGTAATGACTCCCTGCCCGCCCACTCCTGCCAACAGTATGTTAGTTTTCATTGCTGTCCACCTCTATAGCCCTGAACGGGCAAACATATGGCTGCGAACAGACACCGCATCCGTCGCAAAGGATTGGATCTATTGTTACCTTTCCATCTGAAACTGAAAGCGCAGGGCAAGCGAAATTCTCAACACAGTTAAAGCAGGAGGAACACTTCTCAGGAATTACATGGTATTTGACCTCATGGCCCTCCCTCTTCATGCGGTTGTCCCTCAAGATAGCGCATTCACGCTTTGCGATAACAACTGAAACCCCATCTCCCTTAAGGCCGTCCATGATGGCCCCAAGGGTCTCCTTCAGGTTATACGGATCCACTGTCCTGACACTCTCTATTCCAAGTGACCTGACTATGTTCTCAATGGACAGGTTCCGGCTCCTTCCTGTAGTTAGTGAAACAGGTGTACCTGGATTTGGCTGCCTTCCTGTCATCGCTGTTACATCATTGTCCATAATCACCACAAGCATTCTGGAATTGTTGTTCACAGCATTTATCAGGGCTGGAATTCCAGAATGGAAAAAGGTTGAGTCTCCAATGAAGGAAATGACTCTCTGGCCTGTTGCCTTAGTGAATCCGGATCCCACCCCAACAGATGACCCCATTTCGAGCATGATGTCTGCCTCGTTGAAAGGTTCATAGTTGCCAAGTGAGTAACATCCTATGTCTGAGGAATAAATTGGGTCGTCCAGCTTCAGCATCCTTACTGCCCTCTTCACTGCAAAGTATGTTGCCCTGTGGGGGCACCCGGCGCACAATACAGGCGGCCTGATTGGGAGTTCCTCCTTGGGGCTGAATATCTGCCTGTGCTTCACTTCAAACCCCAGGATCTGGGCAAGGGAATCTTCTAGTGTGTCGGGCGAGGTTTCATAGCTCATTGGTATTGCCCCATCCATCTTGCCATGTACAGCCACTTCAGGGAATTTCAGGTCAGCCAGGGCCCTTACATCCGATTCAATTATGGGATCAACTTCCTCGACAACCACAACATTTCCATGCCTTGACAGAAACTCCCTGACAATGCCCTCAGGAAGAGGATTTGTTATGCCGAGCTTGAGCACTTCCACATCCAGCTGGTGCTTGTCCAGCACATCCCTCAGCACATTGTATGCTTCTCCCGAACTTATGAACCCGACCCTTGAAAGGCGGTCCCCCTCGCTCCTGTTAAGGGCTTTGTTGAAATCCATGCCTTCAATTCTCTTCATTTTGGAGAGCAATTCATCCTTGAATCTGTAGGAATTCGAAGGGAGAGCGACAAAACTCCTGCCATCCTTAGGGAATTTCCCATTGAGTTCGGGCCTCTCCACGGCAGAAAGCACAACATTTCCCCTCATGTGGCTTATCCTGGTGGTCGTCCTGAATATCACCGGAAGGCTTTCAAGCTCGGATATCCGGAATGCGGTTTTTAGGAAATCTTTGGCTTCCTGTGGATTGGAAGGCTCAATAAGCGGAACATGTGCGAAATGTGCATAGTGCCTGTTGTCCTGTTCATTCTGGGACGAGAACATTGAGGGGTCATCCGCAGTCATTATTACCATGGGCCCACGCACTCCAGTGTAGGAGATGCTCATGAGTACGTCTGAAGCAACATTCAGCCCAACGTGCTTCATGAACACAAATGACTTTAGCCCCGCTAGAGAAGCTGCAAAGGCTGACTCCATAGCCACTTTCTCATTTACAGAAAATTCGAACTTCAGTCCTGCCTCAGCCCCTATTTCATATAGGATATCGCCTACTTCACTTGATGGCGTGCCAGGATACGTTGTTGCCACAGCTACTCCTGCCTCTATGGCTCCACGTGCTATTGCCTCGTTCCCCAGCAGGAACATTTTCTCCCCGGGCTTGCCTTTCAGCAGTCCCTGATAAGCTGACATATATAATCTCATTAATTCAAAGAGGTTGGACTATATGAAGTGATACCCAGAAATATTGAGTGTGTCATTCTTTGTCAGGGCTTATTTTCTGGGTTCTGTGAATGAGTAGCATGCCAAACTGGTAAAATATGTTGGATGACAACGAGTGTCATGGAGCCGGAACTTACTTCCTTTTATTCACTGAGATCTTTGCATCTGCCACCACAGCACCATTGCTGGAAACGATAACAGGGTTAAGGTCCATCGATTCTATTCCAAGCTTTTCCGATAAAACCATTGCACTTGCCTTCAGCAGAAGGTCTACAACGCTTCCGCAGTCAATGGTTTGGCTCCTGAAGCCTCTGCAGAATATCCCTGACTTTATCTCCCTGATCATGTCAACCGCGTCCGCCTTTTCAATGGGAAGCTTCCTGAAGGCAACATCATGATAGAGTTCTGTATATATCCCGCCCGAGCCCAGCATTAACACAGGGCCGAACACCTGGTCCATCGTTGCACCGACGATGAACTCCACCCCCTTTGGAGCCATTTCCTCCAGGAGGAACTGTGAACCGGGAAATCTTTTCTGCATAATGCTGAATTCTTCCAGGAGGTCATATATTCCAACTATCCCTGCGCGTACTCCGCCAACATCGCTCTTGTGAAGTATTGAAGCATCAGAAACCTTCAAGGCCAGGGGAAAACGCAGCTCTATCTTATCTGGTATGGCTGTTACTATTATTCCCCGTGGGGCCTGTATCCCGCTCTTCATTAGGAGTGCCTTTGCCTCAAATTCTGTGAGGTTCACGGCCTGTGGCCCAAACACTGGCTCAAGAGCCATACAACAACCTCCTGATGTATGTGGAGCGAAGGTATAGTGCCTTCATCGCTGCCACTGTCCTCTGTACTGTAGGGTAGGCAGGTATGCCCGCCTTTTCAAGTTGGAGCATCAAATCCTTAGTGAGGCGGTTGCCAATCACACCCACGATTGTGGTCTTTTTCCCTGACGCGCTCATGATAGGCTCAATGACCGATGAATCGATCTTGGGAGTCTGGGGGAGTGCGTATGCGATTATCCCGTCCACATTATCTGAGTTTGAAAGGAGATCCAGTATTGAAGCATAGGACTGTGTGCTTCCGTCTGCGGTGAGGTCTATGGGATTATTCAGGGAAGCAATGGGAAGTGCATGCTTCTTCAATTCAGCTAGTTCTGTATCGTTGAATTTTGCCATGGACAGTGCAGGCCTTGCATCCTCAGTTGTCAAAAGGTCTGTAGTGAGCACTCCTACCCCTCCCGCTGTAGTGAGCACAGCAATTCTCTTCCCCTCTAGGGGCCGTGCATAGGCAAGGGCCTTTCCAAAATCAAGGAGCTCCACTTCATTGTATGCCCGCACTACTCCAACCTGCCTAAGGATCCCTTCAAGAACCCGGTCATTTGATGCCAGGGCACCGGTGTGGAATGAGGCTGCGGCAGAGGCTTCACTTGTTCTGCCAGTTTTCAGCACCACAATCGGCTTTTCCATGTTCACCCTCTTTACGGTGCTGAAGAATCTGCCACCGTCAGATATGCTCTCAAGATATGCAACGATCGACCTGGTTTCTGCATGTCCAAGAAACATCTCCATGAGGTCCTCCTCATCGATGTCAGCCCTGTTTCCTATATTGACGAAGCCAGATATCCCGGTGCCATTTTCTGTAATGGAATCCATGACCAGAAGGCCAAGGGCTCCGCTCTGGGAAATGAATCCGATCTGGCCTTCATGGGGGAACCAGATTCTGTCTCCCGGCGTAAGTGCAGTGTTTACCTTGGAATGCGGGAAAAGCACTCCAACAGTATTGGGCCCTATGAGTCTAGTTCTGCTGCCCCTAATCTTCTCCTTCAGTGAGAGTTCAAGCTTCCTCCCCTCATCGCCTAGTTCAGAAAAGCCTCCAGCAACGATTATCACGAAGGCGACTTCCTTTCTGACACATTGTTCGAGCACAGTGGGGGCTAGTTTTGCAGGGAGTGCGATTACCGCAAGGTCCACTTTGCCGGGAACCGATTCAATTTCAGCGTAGCATTTGAGACCCAGGATTTCCTCATACGACGGGTTGACAGGGTAAATTTTTCCCTCAAATCCCTGGCTTACCAGGTTCTCCAGCACGGCATTTCCTATCTTTGACCTGTCAGGAGAAGCGCCAATAACCCTATCTTTGCCCTGTTGTATCACTACAATTCAATTGAAAGTTTTCCGAGCAGGGATTTCTGCTCACTTGTGAGTTCCACTGGAGCGTGGGAGCCATTGCTGTAAACAACCTCCCTTATCCCTGAAAGGATTCTCTCCGTCTCAGCATAGGACAGCTCGCACCTGTGGGCGATCATCCTCATCATGGAATACCCCAGGATGGAGAGGAATATCCTTGCCCTGGTACCTTCCCCGGTTCTTGCATGCAGTGGTTCCATGGATGGCCTTGAGTGCATGAACGCCTTCTCCACCACGTCCTTCTCCCCGTATATCCTCAGTATTTCATCTGCCCCGATCATGGTGTTGGTGAACAGGATAAAGAAACCCATCCTGTTCGTTCTAGCCTGTATGGCATTGTGCTTCAGCCTGTATGTGAACGAGCCCTTAGATGCTCTCAGGTCAAAGTACCTGGACATCTTGCCTGTTGCGGACATTGCTGTATGCATCATGTCCTGCTCTGAGTCGAATTTCTTATCCTGGAGCTCCCTGAGATCTGCCTCAACATCTGAGAGCCTTGAATAGAAGGACTGTATCCTGTCTGCCCTGCTCCTGGCGGAGAAATACACAATATAGCGTATGGAATCGATGCGGTACTCCATATGGAATACAGTCTCCTCTTTGTACTGGATATAGTTCCTTGAGTTCTCAATGTTCCCGGATTTTGTCAGGAGTTCCCTGAATATGTTCAGGGATGCCGGTATGGCACCGATCAGGGAGTAATCCCTGAGATCCATGATATTCTGGGTGGAGTAGAATCCCCTGTCCATGACTACCATGATTGTGCGGATTCCGAGGTCCCGCAGTTCACCTGCAAATAACCTGACGGTGCTCACAGACACTATATTTCCAGGCATGATGCGGTGATGTACTGGTATGCCGCCTTCCCTGGTCACCGCAAGGACGAAGTTTATCTCCTTATTTCCGCCATTGGTGTGATAATAATGGCCGTACATGGCAAGATCATTCTCGGAGCCCAGGTACCTGACTGCACTGAGATCATACACGATACCATGGGAGCCGTATGCCTTAATGGTTCTCCCCGATATTGCCCGCTCCAGGATGGATATGACATCGGGATCCTTAGATCCAAGAAATTCCATCAGATCACGTTTCTCCTTGACCGTCCCATCCCTGATCCCTGTGTGCAGCTCCATGGATCCTGTTGTTCCGGCCACGGTGGAGGCTGCCATCATGATGATGCGCCTGGCGGCCTCCCTCATATTTGTGAGGCCCTGAATGGCCGTGATGAAATCATCGTTTATGCCGAAATCCTCGGCATGCCTGTAAAGTATATATGGTGCTGATTCCAGCACCCTTCTCACTGCGATCCTGTTCCTGGGTTTCTGTATGGTCCTGACATTATCCTGAAGGACCTCCTTTCCCAGGTACTCAGTTCGCTGCCTCACCTTTCGGGTATCATGATCCCTGTAGCTTGTCACCCTGTACAGGTAGACATTGTCTCCTCTCACGATCCTTCTTGTATAGGTCAATGTAGTAATAATATCACTACATATTATAAGGATCCTTCTGTTATCAGAGCTGGTAAAATACCTCTTATTCAGAAAATTGTAGTACTAAATGGGGGCAAAGATAGGTTTTACGCCATAAAATAGTTTCAAAATATGGAATTT
>JAJZKS010000030.1 GCA_021850835.1 Thermoplasmata archaeon | reverse complement strand
GACGACAAGGCTCCTCCTCTTTCCCAGGGAAGGCCATGGCTTCTCCGAGAAAAAGCACATTGAGCAGGAGAAACTTGGATTGAAGCCTGAAAGCACTGTGCCAGTGCCCTGCCAAATGTCCCTGAATTCCCCGTCGTACTCTGAAATGCCAAAAATGCCCTGCTGCAACCAGAGGGCGGCTATTCTTGAGTTGTCCACCCAGGAAATATCGGAGTAGCTTCTTTTGTGCCCTTCGGTGAGGTTGACATGGCTGCCATCCTTCAGGGAATATTTTATTATGTCGCCCATGGTGAGGCCATGGTCGCTTCTCAGAGACTCTGCAAACAGTACGTTGAGGCCGTCTGGAGAAATCTTTGGGCGTGCAAGGCTCCTGAACCCTGGATCGTAGATCTGGGACAGATTCTTTTCTTCCAATGCGAGAGAGTAGAGTTTGGACCTGAACCAGGACCATTCATACGGGTCGCTGGATGCCACCAGGACAGCAGTATTTCCAACTGAGTCAAACTCCCAGACCTGGAGGTTCTCAGTGAGTTTCCTGAAACCTGACCCGGGGATGTACTGGTACAGCGAGCAGTATGGCTCTTCCTCCTCGAAGAATGCCCCGTCCAGGCCTTCATTGTGCTTCTTCTTCAGTTCCGGGTTTACAGGATCATTCTTGAGTATGAGGATGGAGTCACCATGCCATTGTATCTGGACGGGGTCCCCATCAAGTTCAATCTTTTCTGAAATATTCTCAGTGAGGTTGTGTATTACAAGGGAGTGTTTCTCATCAGCCTTTTCAAGGTAGGCTATTTTGTTCCCGAGGCTGTTGAAAACAGGGAAGTGTTTTCTCACATTTGGCTCCCTCAGTTCAAGTAGAGGCTTCTTTTCCTTTGCAGAAAACACAACCACTGCTGTTTCTGTTGGGCTCTTCTTCTCGTGATATGGCCTTGAGACTTCAAGCGCGATTTTTTCCCCGCTCCTGTCCAGGAGGACGGATGAGAGGTTCATTAGCTTCAGATACTGCTCAACAGTGTGTTCATTCCCCATGAGGACCTTAGCCCGGTGTTGTATTTTATTGCTGCGCTCTTGAGTAAAGGGAAGCTTAATGCAAATTTTATTGGAGAATGGGCGATCCCTGGACATGGAGCACAGAAGCATACACACTAAGGAAATACTGTTTCCAGCCGGGGAAATAAGAACAGATTCCATGCTTTACAGGGAGAAATGCAGGCTTCTGCTGCCGGAATCATACACCCAGAACATGTTCCTTGTCCAGAGCACTCAGTTCCAGACCAGGTTTTTCATAGCCTCTGAGAGCACGAGGAACCTTGAGATGATGGAGGCTTTCTTCTCCAGAATATACGGGGCTGTCTTTGAAGATGCCCAGTTGCCAGAAGTGGGTGGAAACAATTCCGTGATCCTGAAGAATTCCATTCTTAACCTCAGGAAGAAGGAGTTTTACCATCCAGGGTTTGTGCGGAATATCCTTGATTACACTGCAGTAGACAGGACAGCAGTCATCAGGTATTGTGTTTCCGTGAGATCGGGCAGTAGTGGCAGGCGATATGGTGGCAGGTTCAACTTCACTGTTACAATCGGTTTCGACTCAGAACAGACGGAGAAGAAACTGTCCGACCTCCTTTCTTATGAAATGAGGGCCATGAAGCATATTTCAAGGTATTACATGAAGAGGTCAAGGAGGCCAAGAATGAGAGATAACCTTCTCTCGAATCCCTTCAATCTCATAAATTTCATAAGAGTCCCCTCTGAGAGGGACATATTGCTGTGACCAGAAACAGGCAGAGGGCGGTCAGACTGTACCTGTGAAACTCCTGAATGCGCGCCTGTAAAAGACCAGTGCTTCCTCATCCATGGTAACCTCTGATCTGGTTACCTTACCCAGGAACATTATGTGGTCTGAGATCTTCTTCGCATCATAGAGATCGCACTCTATGTATCCCAGTGAACCTTCAATTATTGGGATTCCATTGCTGCTTTCCCTGTAGGAAACATCCAGGAACTTGTCAGGAACATTGTCACTTGCAAACTGCTTTGCTTCCTTTTCCTGGTTGAACTTCAGGATGTTCACAACGAATTTTCCTGTCTGGTTGATGGCTGTTGTGGTTCTGCCTTTCTCCATTACAAAGATGGCAATGAGGGGTGGATCGAGGGACACGGATGTGAAAGAATTCATTGTGCCTCCCCAGGGTTTTCCGTCTAGAAGTGCAGTTACAATTGTTACACCGGTGGGGTATCTTCTCAGGATTTCCCTCAGTCCATTGTCTTGAATTTCAGCAGGCATTGTTAGCTCTCCAATTTCCCAGACCATGGGCTGGCAAATGCTCCGGAAGATTTTGTTCCGGTATGATTTTCAGTTGCTGCCATTGATCTTGATGATGGTATTTAATGGATCATAAATAGATTTTGACACGGAAGCCGCAAAATGTGGAAAATATGATAGATGGTAATATTAAATTACAAATAAATGGCTGCCCGCTCTATCTGAAGTGCTCCACAAGGGCGATGATTCCCGCAAGAAGCACGATTATGCTAGATATAAGGTAGAATCCATCGAAAAGGGCGAATCCCAGGATTGCTGCGAAAACCATTACTACACCGCCCACAAGCCTGTCCCTTCTGGTGATGCCGGCTCCAAACAGGGCTATGAATGCCACCACAACCATGATGATTGAATTTACAACTGCATTCTGGAAATGCAGCCTTACAACTGACTCAATTCCGCTGATTATGAAAGAAAGGGCGCCGATTATGATCCCTATGATTCCTCCAAATGTTCCAAGTATTGATTCTGATCTGTTAGGCATGAAATCGCTCCGTTATTTTTAATTTACAATAAATATTATTTGGTACAGTTCTGTACCTTCAGCTTAATGGGAATTGCATTTTCCGTGCTGATTCCCATCATTTTACAAATGTGAGCCAGTGCAGGAATTCCTTCTCCCTGCCCGATACCACACCCATGAATTTCTTTCCAATCTTTTCCGTAATCTGGCCGGGTTTTCCGTCGCCAACAGGTATTCCGTCAACATTCACTATGGGGGTGACTTCAGCTGCTGTACCGCAGAAGAATGCCTCATCACATGTATACAGTTCATCCCTGTGTATCTGGCGTTCTGTGATTTCGATGCCCATTTTGCCTGCAAGTTCAATGAGGGAGAATCTTGTAATCCCAAAAAGGATGTCTGACTCCAGCCCCGGTGTGACAAGCTTCCCGTCCTTAACAAGGAATATGTTTTCGCCAGGGCCCTCGGCAATATATCCGTTCCTGGAGAGCAGTATGGCCTCGTCAAATCCTGCAGCATCCGCCTCACCAATTGCTGCTACCGAATTCAGGTAGTTACCGCTGGCCTTTGCCTGTATGGGCAGGATATCAGAGTTGATTCTTCTCCAGCCTGCGACTTTGCAAGTAACACCTTTGTTTGAGGTATCGCCAAAGTAATTGTTGTAAGGGACCCCGACAACAGCAACGCTGACTTTCTTTCCCTTGGTCTGCAGGGAAATGCGGTCGTCATTGAAGAAGGCGAAAGGCCTCAGGTAACAGGATTTGTAATTGTTCTCCCTGACCACGTCTATGATCCCCTGCCTGATCTCATCCCTTGTGGAACTCAGGGCCATCCTGTATATGCGCGCAGACCGCATGAACCGGTCAACATGCTCGTCGAGCCTGAAAACTGCGGCTCTTCCTCCTGCATCGTAAGCCCTGATCCCCTCAAAAATCCCAGAACCGTACTGTAGCGAGTGTGTAAGCAGTGGAACCTTAACATCATTGTAATCAGTAATCTTACCGTCAAACCATATCCTGGAGTTTTCCATGCTTATTGGAACCCATTCTTTCCTATAAATCCATTGAATGCCGGCATTTGAGTCCAAGCTGTGCAAATAAAGCTTTAAACCTTACACACCATAAGGAAAGCGATTATGATAATAGTCCCGGCAAGTTCTTCCTTGGGTCTTGCTGCCAAGGTTGCAAAGGAATTGGGAGCAACTCTAGCTGAGGTAGAAAGAAAGAGGTTTCCCGACGGGGAAATGTATGTCAGGATCCTTTCTGAGGTTAGGCGAGCCGAAGTTGCAGTCATTGGAAACACAAGGAGCGATGCTGATTTTGTGGAACTTCTGCTGCTCCTGAATGCCGCAAGGGAAGCAGGGGCTTCTAGTGTTACAGCAGTAGTACCTTATTTCGGCTACTCCAGGCAGCACATGATCTACAAGCCCGGGGAACCAGTTTCTTCAAAAGTCATGACCAGGTCCATTGAGAATTTCTCAGACAGGATCATTTGCGTGGAAATACATGATGAGGAAACCATTGGTTTCGCATCACACCAGTTCAAGAACCTCAGTGTAATAAGGACTTCCAGCGAATATTTCAGGGACAGCAAGATAGATCTTATACTTTCACCGGATGATGGAGGCTATGACAGGGCTAAGAAGATGGCGGAAATCCTTTCCATCCCAGCCTATTACATTGACAAGAAGAGGATTGATGCCAAGACTGTTGAAATGCACCTTCCAAAGGTAGACTTCTCGGGAAAGTCCGTGCTCATAGTGGACGATATCATTTCCACCGGTGGAACAATTATTAAAGCTGTAAAACTTCTCAAGGACAACGGTGCTTCAAGGATCAGCGTCAGTGCTGTCCATGGGGTCTTCGCCAAGGATTCAGACAGAACCATTGAGCCTCTGGTCGATCTTCTTGCTGTGTCAGACTCCATCGATGGGGACCATAGCCTGATCTCTGTTGCAGGCGATATTTCAAGAGCACTTTTGGGGGATGAGTAGGTAATGGCGAATGAATTGAAGAGCTGCATGAGCCATGGAGCTTTCCGTGGCACGGAATGCCCGGCATGCGGAAACCAGGGCAAGCTTCTCATGAGGGAAAGCGAAATAGAGGGTGTCGGAAGGATTATAGCCGGGATGCTCAGGCATTTTCCTGAGAACTATGGCGTAAAGCTGGATGAACATGGCTGGGTCAGGATATACAACATTGTGCCTGTGATCAAGGCACAGAGGAAGAATTTCTACTGGCTGACCCCGTTCCACATTGAAGCCCTGGCCATGACTGATCCAAAGCAGAGGTACCAGGTAAACAACAACCACGAGATCCGTGCAGCCTACGGGCACACAATACCTGTTAACATGGACGACCTCCCCACGGATGATGTTCCATCAAAACTGTACTACCAGACAACTGAAGAGGAGCTTGAGTTCATACGGGAAACCGGAATAAGCCCTTCAGACAAGAGCTGGATTCACCTATCCCTGACCCCGAGGCAGGCCTATGTCTCAGGGATGTTCCATATCGATTCCCCCACTGTGGTGGAAATTGACATTGACGGCCTGAGGGAGTCTGGCAGGCAGACCTACAGGGCAACCGATGAAGTCTTTCTAGTAAACGAGATACCTCCTGAGTTCGTCGGGGAGAAAATAACTGATCAGTTTGAGCTTACCCCTGAAGAGCAGAAAGAGATAAAATGGGTAAGGGGAAGGATGGAGAGAAAACTCAACAGGGAAAATTCTAGAGATTAGCCCTAGAATTATGGTCCAGGTATTTTTTCAAGGCGTCCCTGCCTGAGACCATTGCTGCCCTTATATCGTATTGGAGCCTCTGGATCTTTTCCACATCCGCCTTCCCTTCGATTTTTTCAACAAATTCTATGCCTGCCTTGGTTGCGGCCTCAACGTAGGAGTGTACCCTGACGCGGTCAAGGCTTGTTAGGCTCCTCCTTGACATTATGACCTTGTGGTCTGCGGCGAGCTTCAGTGCAGCATCGTGATACTGGTATACGTTTGAGTCTATTTTCACAGTACCAGAAGGCTGCAGCTCCGGATATGACACATCCGGCAGGCAGTAAAGTGCGTCTGGCCCAGAGTATTTGGTTCCAAGTTCGAATTTCACACCGAAATTCTGGAGGGCTCTCCGGTAGTATTCCAGGAGTGAGCTGAACTCCTCTTTCTTTTTGGAGTCCCAATAGTCAAGGAGCTGGCCTCCTATGCTGTCCCTAATGTCATAAACTACTACAGAGAAACCCGCCTTAGCTGCGGTAAGGGCAGCCTCAAGGCCCTTTACTCCGGCACCCACAATCTTTATCTGGCCTGTATTCCTGGGAATCTGTACCTTTCTCAGCTCGTAGCCCACATCCGGGTTCACTGTGCACCTAACTTCACCGAAACCCAGGTCCCTGCACGCCTGGTTGCACCTGATACACGGCCTCACAAATTCTGGATTGTTCAAAAGTTTACCGGCAAAATAAGGGTCTGCAAGCAGAGCCCTCCCAACTGCCACAAAGTCAGATTTCTCCAAGACTTTCTCTGCATCAGCAAGCCCTGTTACAGATCCCACAACTATGGACGTAACTTTTGGTTTCCTTGGAAGCTTTGCCGCAATGTGTGCTTTTCCTCCGTAGAATGAGGAGGAAGAACCTGGGGGGGCAAATCTTCCCGCTGAGAAATGCGCATAGTCAATGCCTTTGAGCGTTTCAGCCACCTCAAGGCCGTATTCCGGGGTGTATCCGTCAGGATCGTCCTCATAGAGACTTAGCCTGATTCCAACGGGAATTTTCACCTCAGATTTAATTGCATCTATGATCTCCTGCGGAAATCTTATGCGGTTTTCTGTGGAGCCGCCGTATCTGTCCTCTCTCCTGTTCAGTGCAGGTGAGAGGAACTCCTGTATAAGGTATCCATGGGCTCCATGGAGTTCGATTCCGTCGAACTGGGCATTGGCAGCGAACTTGGCTCCTCTGACGAAGTCCTTTATCACGTTCTCGATGTCTTCGAGAGTCATTTCCCTTGGCGTGTAACCCACATAATCCGTGGAGGTGGGGGCCATGGGGCCTTCCCTATTTGTATCCAGAAACGCCTTTCCACCTGCGTGGACAAGCTGTACGAAGGTCTTCGCGCCATGTGAATGGATGCGGTCAGTAAGTCTTCTGAACTTTGGTATGAAATCGGGATTGTAAACCCCAGACTGGTTTCTTCCCCCTCTGGAATTGATGCTGTTGATATAGGTGTATTCCGTGATAATAAGGCCCGTTCCGCCGGCGGCCCTTTCCTCAAGGTATGCAATGTGGTTCTCATTTGTATTTCCCTCAGGATTTGCAAGGTTGGATATCATTGGTGCCATGACTAACCTGTTCCTGATCTCAAGATCACCGATTCTTCCAGGTTCAGAAATCTTCATTGAGGGGCTATGTCAAAATGGTTCATAATTATGTTTGGTTCAGGAACCTTGAGGCAGTTGGCTGATCACGCAAGTAAAATATTGGGAACTCTTCATGTGAAATTATGTCTAAGATAATTGTTTCTGGTGTTGGAAACGGCATGGGCTGCAATGCCTCGAGGCTGCTGAAGTCCTCGGGCCATGAAGTTGCCATCATCTCCAGGGGAGAAACCGGCAGGAATGTGGCAAGGGAAATTGGCGCACACTATTCAAGTTGCGATCTCATGAATTTTGAGGAGACTTCCAGGGCTATCTCCGAACTGACGAAAAAGCTGGGGGGGCTGGACGCAGTGGTCCATCTTGCGGCGGGGTTCTTCAGCCAGAAGAAGCTAAATGAGGTTGATTCTGGGTATTTCATGTCAGCACTGAACAACAACGCTACCACTTTCTATAACGTGGTACAGGGGTCGATTTCACATTTCCCGGAAACGGGAGGTTCCATTGTTGTAATCTCTGCAGCTAGGAGCGTTTACATGAACAGCCATGCTGGTTATGCGGCAGGAAAAGGAGCAATAGATTACATGGTCAGGCTTCTGGCCCGTGAACTTATCCCAGGAAACATTCGCGTAAACGCAGTATCTCCTGGTTTCATAATCAAGGAGAACTGCGGGCAGTCTGAATCCAGTGAAAGCCTTGGCAAAAGCGGGAGGCACGATGCAATGCATGTTTCCCAGGCGGTAAAAATGCTCATAGAGAATGGCCTCATCACAGGGCAGATACTTGAGGTGGATGCCGGGTTCAGTTCACAGGTTCCCAGCGGGCTCTGATGGGCATGATTTTTTAACACCAAAACACTTCTTTTTTCATGGTTTCTATTGTGGCAGCAAATTTTGCCAGATTTGGCAAAAGAGACGAAGATATTTTTGCAATATCCTCAGAATCTGCACTTCCAATCGTGGATAAATATGGCGACGCAATTGATTTCGTCGTGGTCTCCAATTCATATTCTGGAGAATTCAACGATATTTCTGGCCTAAACAATCTCCTTACCACCCATCTGGCCCTGGAAAAAGTTCCGTCCATGAGGGTCGACAACACAAGCGGGAGTGGTGGTTCTGCAATTCTGGTTGCCAAATCTCTTGTTGCATCCGGCGAAGCAGAGAATGTTCTTGTCATAGGTGCAGAGAAGATGACAGGATACCCCACTAAAAAAACCACCAGGATAATTGCCTCATTGCTTCCCCCTGAAGAGAGGCGGGGAGGGCCATCTCTCCCATCGCTTGCTGCATTCATGACCAGGTCCTATCTCAGGGAATTTTCTCCCACCAGGGAAAGCATTGCCATGGTCGCCGTGAAGAACCACCACAACGGTTCACTCAATCCATATGCCCATTTCCAGGCTGAAGTAACCCTTGAGAAGGTCATGGAGTCCAAGGTCATAGCTGATCCTCTCAGGATTTTTGAATACTGCCCGGTTAGCGATGGTGCCGTGAGCCTTCTTGTTACATCGGACGGGAACAACGGTAGCCTCGGGAACAAACCAGTCAGGATAACCGGCACCGGTGCAAGCTCGGGAGTTTCATCCATCACTTCCAGAGAATCCCTGGTCTCCATAGATTCAGTGAATGTATCCGCTAAGAGGGCTTTCAAATCAGCTGGAAAGGCTCCCGGAGATGTGGACATAGCAGAACTTCATGACATGGCTTCCATCCTTGAAATCGTTGAGTCCGAAGATGTAGGGTTTTTCAAAAAAGGAGAGGGCTGGAAGGCCCTGGAGTCTGGTGAGACTGCCATTGGCGGAAGACTTCCCATCAATACGAGTGGAGGTCTTAACTCAAAGGGACATCCGATAGGGGCAAGCGGGGTCGCCCAGACAGCGGAGATTTACCTCCAGCTTACAGGGCAGGCTGGAAAGAGGCAGGCGAAGAATGTAACAACCGGGTTCAGCGTAAGCATGGCAGGCTTCGGCAACAACTCAACTTCATTTGTATACGAGGTGGAATGATGGAACTGTACAGATGCGTCAAGTGCTCAGTGGAGTTTGTATTCAGGAGAGCTGTATGCCCGAAGTGCGGCTCCAGGGATTTCACAAGGTCAGCGGTTGAAGTGGCCATTGCACTGGACAGTGTGCATCTTATAGCAACACCTGAACCATTTCCAGACGATTACAGCATTGTGCTCTTTCAGGCAGAAAGTGGTGCTAAAGGTTTTTGCCGCACCACGTCCGAGGTGAAAAGAGGGGACAGGCTTAAAATAAAAAATGATGATTATGGGCCAACCTGCGAGCCTGAATGATTTGAAGAAGACAACTGCCCGGTACGCTGCCTCTAGATGGAACTGAAGGAACCGAATCTTCTGAATGACAATATCTTCACAGCATCAGTGAAAATAAGGAAAACCAGACCTCCACAAATTACAGTAAGGATTTCGTACAGTCCTATCGGCGCCATGAGGATGCCGAAATAACCCAATGCCGATGCGATCAGAATTGAGGAGACTATCTGGGCTGAAACGAAACCGCTTGGTCTGGAGGACCAGAAACTTTTCCTTTCTCTCATTGAAAGAGTCATCAACTCCATAGAAACAATTACTGTGAGAAAAATCAGGGTCTGAAACTGGCCCTCGCTCAATCCTAACCACTTTAGCCCAATGTATGCTAACATTACAACTTGCGCAATGGCAGATAAGCCGAATATCATAGATATCTTGAATATGGCCTTCAAATTCCATGCATCCGGTTGGCTAGAGAATCTCTCGTTGTCCGTAGATAAGCTGATGCTCCCTATGTCGCTAAGAAATAACGCAATTATAAGCTGTACCGGCAACATAGGCAGGAACCTCAATAGAATAAACCCGACAGAGAGAAACACTGAAGTCTGAAGCACTTTGGAGACTTTCTTGAGCGTATAGGTTATCATCCTTTCGAATATGGAGCGGCTCTCTTCTACCGCATTCACGATTGGCTCTATTCCGCTGGAGGTCAAGACAATACTGGCGGCACTCTTGGCCACATCGGTAGCATTTGATACTGCTATTCCCACTTCTGCCTGCTTCAGGGCAGGTGCGTCATTCACTCCATCCCCTGTCATTCCTACGTGCTGACCGTTATCCTGCAGTGCCTTGACGATCATGAACTTATCCTTGGGGTAAACGCCTGCGAACCCATCTGCCTCTGATATTATACTGAAGAGTTCCTCTGTGCTCTTTCCTTCCAGCTGGTCAACACTGACTATATTTTTCCCTATGTTTACCTCGTCAGCGATGGCCGTTGCTGTCTCCCTGCTGTCGCCTGTGAGCATTTTCAGACTGATTCCCAGTGACCTCAACTCTTCTATGAGCTTCCTGCTATCTTCTCTCGGACTGTCACTTAGTGGGAACAGCCCGACAAACTCCCAATCAGAGATTGCCTTTATGCCTACCCCTATTACCCTGAAGCCTCCTGATGCTATTTCCTGTATATTTCGATTTATCTGTTCAGTCTCGCTTTGGCTTAAGCCGCATCTTTCCATGACCTTGGACGGAAATCCCTTTATCACCTGTATAATGGAATCATCAATCTGCACTGTCGCGCCAGATGTTTTCGTGGAGGGATCAAATGGCTTGAATTCCAGGGCCCTGTACTTTCCCAGATCGATTTTTGCTTTTTGCGCTTCAGATAACACCGCTAGATCAATCTGATCATTATCCTCGACCCTCGATGCAAGGGCCGCATATTTCAGTACTTCCAATTTTGAAAAATTTCCAAAGTTCAATGGAGCAGAAGCTGAAAGTTCGTTCTTAGTTATGGTGCCTGTCTTGTCTAGGCAAAGCACGTTTATAGTGGATGCTTCCTCTATTGCCTCCAGTTTTGTGACAAGTATATTCTTTGAAGAAAGCCGTTCAGTTCCATATGCCATGGCAACTGTAAACGAAGCAGGGAGTGCGACCGGGACAGATGTAAGGAGTATTAGTAAAGCAAATGGTATAATGGAAAGCAGTGGTATGCCAAAGATCAATGAACCTATGAAAACTGCCAGGATCAGAAAGACGTCTAGGACCATAAGGTATTTGAGAATCCTGAGCACATTGTTTTCCAGGTGCGACTTCGCCTTTGCCAGTTTTACCAGCTCAGCGGTCATTCCAAAATTCGTGTTTTTTCCTGTTGCC
>JAJZKS010000029.1 GCA_021850835.1 Thermoplasmata archaeon | reverse complement strand
GGCATTGGAATCCCATTCACTGAAATTGATATTCTCAATGCCTGAATCTGTTTCTTCATGCCACTTTCCGGATTAATTCTTTGACCTGGGCAAACCATAACCCGCATTTTGTTTCATTGTCAGGAGCATCTTTCCCATAATGCCAACAAATTTCCTGATCAGGTTTCGTTATGAAGTCAATCCAGAGTGGGTGTAATAGGATATGAACGTGCTTTGCACCCCCATTTCAGTTGCTACAGTTTTCGGATAATATCCTGGATTCAGGCGTTAATAACGCCATCTCTTTTTATTGCCTCTATTTCATCGCTGCTGTAACCTGCCGCAGAAAGTATTGATTCTGAATCTTCGCCCAACTGAGGAGGTGCTTTTGAAACCTTTCCGGGAGTCCTTGACATCTTGAATGGCGTTCCAGTAACAGGGATTTTGCCATATGGCGTATCCATTGTCGAGACCATCCCACGGGCCCTGATCTGTGGGCTGTTTATGGCTTCCTCAACAGTGTTGATTGGGGCAGCTGGTATGCCAGCCTTGAGCAGCGACTGGAAAAGTTCTGAGGTGGTTTTCCTGCTGAACGTCTTCTCAAGCTCTTCCACCAACCTGTCCCTGTTCTGGACCCTCTTGGTGTTCTCGCTGAATAGCTCATGGTTTGTCAGATCCTCACGGCCAATGCTGCTGCAGAATACCTTCCACAGCTTCTCAGTTCCTACTGCAATCGCAATGAAGCTGTCCCCGGTCCTGAAAACCTGGTAAGGTGCGATGCTGGAATGCGCTGAACCGAGTTTCCTGGGGTTCTTCCCTGTTGCAAAATAATTGAACGCCTGGTGCGTGAGTATGAGGAAATTGGCATCCAGCATTGACATGTCTATATGCTGGCCCTTCCCGCTTCCAGTCCTTTCGTAGAGTGCACTGAGGATTGCATTGTTTGCGAACAGCCCAGAAACTATGTCTGCAATGGGGACGCCGAATTTGATCGGTGTCCTCCCCTCTTCACCATTCAGGCTCAAAAGGCCGCTACTGGCCAGCACAGTGAGATCATACCCTGGCCAGTCCTTCTGGGGCCCGTCCTGCCCATATCCGGAAAGGCTGCAGTATATCAACTTCGGGTTGAGTTTCTGTGCCTCGCCATATGAAAGGCCAAGCCTGTCAAGTGTTCCAGGCCTGAAGTTCTCAATGAGTATATCTGCCTCAGCCGCCAGCTTTTTCAGTATTTCCTGGCCCTTGGGTGATTTAAGGTCCAGAGAGATGCTCTGTTTGTTCCTGTTGACGCTCAGAAAATATGCCGAAATGCCATTAATGAAAGGTGGCGCCCATGACCTTGTCTGGTCACCTGATGGAGGTTCAATTTTGATAATTTCTGCGCCCAGGTCCCCAAGGAGCATTGTGGCTATTGGGCCAGCCATTGCCTGTGTCAGGTCAAGCACTTTTATGCCTTGAAGCGGAGGGTGGTTTTCCATGATGAAAGCCCATAGCCAGAAACAACAGATATTACTTTTGGCAAAGGATGGGCTTATATCCAGTAGATTTGGAAATGCCTGCAAATCCGTATTTATTAAGCTTCACTCGTGGATATTCCGCTGGAAATCGCGTCTATAGGCAATTGACGTACCATAAAATCGGCTTAATAGATAAGTTTTAAGCCATGCTAATTTATAACAATTAAATGACCGAAACTTCATTGCCAAGCGATAAGATGGATGCTTCCGCGAAGCACGTGTTCTGGGCCAGTTATTTTGGATGGCTCCTGGACGGTTACGACACTACCATTTATGCTTTCGTGCTTGCTGCATCCCTGGCTTTCTTCTTGCCTAATTTAGCCCCGGCAAAGAGACTGCCTTTTGGATTGGAATTTTTCGCAATCTTCCTTATCGGCTGGGGATCTGCCTTCGTATTTGGGCCCCTCGCCGACAAGATAGGAAGAATGAAGACCCTGGGTATTGCAATCCTGCTTTACGCCCTGGGAACCTTCTTCTCTGGCCTGTCTTATAATCTCATAGAGTTTGGAATTGCGAGATTTGTTGCAGGATTTGGGCTGGGAGCCGAATGGTTCATCGGTGGAACCGGTGTTTCAGAGGTGTTCCCGGAAAAGAAGAGGCAGATCTGGGCCGGAAGATTCCACAGTGCCTGGTATGCTGGATTCATACTTGCAGCCGTAACAACACCACTTCTGCTGGAATACGTCTTCACAGCAAGCTGGGGATGGAGAGCTATCTTCTTCGTGGGAATCATACCAGCGGTCATACTTGCCTACATCAGGATAAAGGCCAAGGAACCAGAGGTCTGGAAGAAGAAGAAAGAGAAGCACGGAGAGCAGATGAACCTGACCATGTCATTCAAGGTGCTCTTCTCAAACACCTACAAGAAGACCACTCTCCTTATGATCCTGGTCATGGTTCCTGTGATCACTGGACTCTACGGCGGAACGCTCTTTGCCCCATCAGCCATAACCAACCTTGTTGGAGACGCTGTTAGCTCCGGGGTTCTCGCGCACGGTACAGCTGCAACATGGTACGTTGTGCTTGGAGGCACCACGATTTCAGCCTTTACGCTGCTTTTCTGCCTCCTGATGCCATACATGGTCGCAAGGATGGGCAGGAAGACCACACTCACACTGTTCATGGTCTTCATGATAGTTGGGCTTGCTGTTGCTTTTGGCTATGCTTACAACCAGAAGAACCTGTTCGAGTTCCTTCCCCTTCTCATACTTCTGGGAATTGGAGGCGCTGACTTTTCAGTGTTCTCACTGTGGGTTCCGGAAATCTACCCCACAGAGGCAAGGGCAGGCGGGTTCGCACTTATTACTGCCCTTGGCAGGTATGCTGGAGCGGGGCTTGTTTTCGTAATATCTGCCCTGACAGTCGCAACCGGTTCACTGGGAACGTCCCTTGCCTATGGAGCCATCATATTCGTGGTGGGAATTGTCCTGCTTATGTTTGTCCATGAGGACAGGAATAAGGAGCTGGACAGAAGCATCGATAAGATGGCCCTTGACACAGAGACCAACTAAATTTCCCTATTTTTTTAAAAATTTCTTCATTTTTTCCTTTATTTCTTCCTGTCCATTGAGCCATGAAAATACAAGGGCTTCCAGGTCCATTGCAGAATCCACCGATGAATTTTCTGAGGCGTTCACGGCCATCTTTGTAAGTGCAACAGTCTCCTCAGGAAGCGATATGATCCTTCCTGCAAGATTTTCAGCCTCCTGGTAAAGCTGTGAATGTGGCACAACCTTCTGGACAATCCCCAGATCAAGGGCCTTCTGCGCATCGAATTTCTCCCCTGTGAGTATGTAATACATCGCATTCCCTTTGCCGATGTACCTTGGGAGGATAGCGTTTCCGCCAGCACCGGCGTTGAGCCCGATATTGATCTCTGGCTGGCCCATTCTGGCATTGTCCGCACATATCCTGATATCAGCAGAGAGGGAAAGCTCGAAACCACCTCCAAGGGAGTGCCCTTCCAGCAGCGCAATGTAAATCTTTCCTGAGTGTCTCATGGCCCTTGAAAGGATGTTCATTTTCCTGTGGAATTTCAGCGCATCGTTCTTGTCAAATGATGCAAGGTCGCTTATGTCTGCACCCGAAGAGAAATTCCCACCGGCCCCATGCAGAAGAACCACGCGGACACCAGGGTCCTCCTCTATCTTTCTCGTGTGCTGTATAAGCTGATCCAGCATTGATAATGATATTGCATTGAATTTTCCCTGGTTACTCATGGCCAGGAATGCAATTCTGTTGTTAACCTTCAGCGAGACCTCTCCGCCCATGAAAAGAGTATAAAGTGTGTGCTTAAAGGAATTCTGTGATACTTTTAATACAGGCACCTTATCTTATACCATGCCATTTTACGATTTCCCCGAATCCCCCACATACCAGATTGTAAACGAAGTCCTGAGAAAGACCTCCTCCGGTGAGAAGGTGTACTCACTGGCAATTGGGGAGCCTTCCTATGATACTCCCAGAGAAATCGTGGAAGCTGCCTTTGAGGGAATGAAGAATAACATGACCCACTACACTTCTTCAATGGGTATCCCTGAGGTTAGAGCAGCCATTGTAAGGAAAGTGAAGAGGAAGAATGGAATTGGCTGCCAGGAGAGGAATACGATATTCATATCAAGCAAGCTTGCAATCTATGGGATCCTGGTTGCCCTCAGAGACATGAATGGTGGCGAGGTCCTTGTGCCGGATCCGGGATATTTCTACACTGAACCAGCGCAGCTTGCTGGCATTGATCCTGTTCCATACACACTTGATGAAGACTATGGCCTGGACCTCGAATCCATTGCCTCAAGGATCACCTCAAGGACAAAAGCCATTATCATAAACACCCCTTCAAACCCCACAGGAAGGGTCTACAGCAGGGAATCCTTAGAGAGGCTCCTGGAAATCTGCCGCGAAAGATCCATAAGGGTTATTTCAGACGAGGCTTACGAAGACCTTGTTTATTCTGGCCAGCATGTTTCAATTGGATCGCTTGAAGCTGAGCCTGAACTTGTGGTTTCCCTGTTCACACTTTCCAAAAGCTATGCCATGACCGGATGGAGGGCAGGATATGTTGTGGCTGATGAGATGTTCGTTAAGAGGCTTGGGAGATTCATGGACCAGACCTTCACCTGCTTCCCCCCATTCATACAGCATGCCTCTGCACTTGCCCTTGAATCGATGGATTCAAAGGTTGAGGAATTCAGGAAAGATCTGGCTGAGAAAAGAGAATACACACTCAAGAGGCTTAAGGAGATCCAGGGCCTTGAGGCAAACAGGATTGATGGGGCATTTTACATGTTCCCTGCCTTTCGCCTGAGGAAGAGCTCGATTGAAATTGCCTTGTCCCTTCTGAAGGACCATAATGTTGCAGTCCTCCCTGGATCGGTATTCGGGGACCACGGCGAGGGACACCTGCGCCTCTCCTACTCGGTGTCGCTTGGAACCATAGATGAGGCCATGAACCGCATTGCGGATTTCTTCTCAAAGCCCCATTAGGTGCCTATTAAAAGCCACCCAAAGTCTCTGGTTAAATATTTATATTTTAAAAAATTCATTATAGTGTGGCAAGAAACTGGGGAGGTTCGGGAATAGAAAATTTCCTGCTTTCAGGCGAGTCTCTGGTTCTAAGGTACGGGAACAGTTTTCTCACAACGAGGAGGTATGCAAAATACCGCACAATAAGTTCCTCCTTTGAGTTTGAGAACCTGGAGGACATCGGTGTGGAGCCGGACAGGGGATGGCCCTTGAGAATGTTGCTGGCTTCCTTCGCAATGGCCATAGTGATCTTAGATTACCTCTCACTCCCCTCTGAACCCGTAACGGCAAACCAGATCATTCAGATAGTTTTGGGAATCGTCGTTCTCGGGCAGTCATACTACATTTGCCGGATCTTTTGCACCGGTGCTTTCCGCGTGGTGTCTGGACACTCCAGAAGGCGTTATGTAATCAGGACTTTGCGCACAGCTGCAGGGAAGTCCTTTGTGGAACAGTTGATGAAGGCATCGGATGCAATGAAACCAATCGGAGGCCTAACCGGCGCCGGGCTGTTTCCCTAGCTTAGACGGTTATTCTTCCTCAGTTCTGGATCTGAGGATCAAGAGGAGGATCAACCCTCCAATGCCCGCTCCGATTATTCCAAAGAACCATATCACGGCGATCTGCCAGCCAATGATGATTGAGCCAAAGAAGCGGAAATATGTGCCAGCGGAAAGGAAATATATGAATTCATAGAAGAAAAGCAGAACGGTGATGGCTATCACATATTCTGCAAACTCCTCATAACCACTTCTCAGGAGTGACATGGTGAATATTCCCAAGCCAAGGCCTGCGATCAGGAAAGCCATGCCCGCTGAAAATGAGCCTGAGAGTTCCCCTAGAATTATTCCATTTATTACAGCAAGCACTATGGATTCCATGTTGAAAACGAAGAGGAACTGCTCATTGAGCCTTGCCCTGGAGTCTTCATCAAGGCTTCTGGCAATGCTGTTCTGCGACGTGAAGTGCACTGCAACCCCCACCGTGAACAGAATCAGCGGGAGAATTGCCAGAAGATGGTAATTGATGAAGATCATCTAGGTCATGCGGCAATAACATTGTAGATACGGTATTTAACAATAGCATTGACATGATAGTGTATTTCGCGCTGTACCAGCGTGTGTAGGTGGATCATGCCGGCACGTCGGGCAGAAGGTTTTCATGTTAAGCTGAACATAGATATAACTAGGAATGATCTTGCTATATGACTGGCAACCTGGAAGAAGCCCTAAGGCTTAGGGAACTGGCTAAGGAACACAACAGATTCTTTGGGGAAAGCATACCGCTCATTGCTTCCGAGAATATCATGAGCCCCCTTGCGCTCGAGATGCTCATTACGGATCTAGGATTCAGATATGCCGAGGGGCTTCCCCACCACCGGTATTACCAGGGCAACTTTTACGTTGACCAGATTGAGGATAAGATTATTGAACTGGCAAATAGGCTTTTCAGGTCGAAGCAGAGCGACCCCAGGCCTGTATCAGGAACCAATGCCAATACTTCTGTTATATATGGGCTCCTGAAACCTGGGGACAAGATCGCAACCCCTGACCTCTCCGGCGGCGGCCATATCAGCGCTGCAAAATTCGGGGCCGTAGGGCTGAGGGGCCTGAATATTGTGAATTACCCATACGACCAGGAGACCATGACCATACTTCCAGACGAAGCTTCGAAACTAATCGTCAGGGAAAAGCCAAAGGTCTGTCTAATAGGGCAATCTGTATTCCTTTTTCCCGCCCCCATGAAGGAAATGCAGGATGCTTTCCAGGAGGCTGGCGCAAAGGTATGGTATGATGGTGCACATGTTCTTGGGCTCATTGCCGGGAAGCAGTTCCAGGATCCACTGAGAGAGGGGGCTGAAGTAATAACCGGGTCCACCCACAAAACCCTCCCAGGCCCACAGCATGGAATAATTCTGGGGAACACGGACGACGACACATGGAAATCGATACAGAGGGGGGTCTTCCCTGGAACACTGAGCAACCATCATCTCAACGCCATGGCGTCCCTTGGGGTAACTATGGCTGAGGAGCTAGAATACGGAGAGGCCTATTCAAAGCAGATCATAAGGAATGCAAAAGCGCTTGCATCTGAACTGCATGAATCAGGAATCAGGGTTCTTGGCGAATCAAGAGGCTTCACGGAATCCCACACTCTTGTTGCAGATGTGAGGGCAAACGGAGGAGGGAAGAAGATTGCCGAATACCTCGAGCAGTGCGGCATCGTGCTGAACAAGAATCTCCTGCCATGGGATGACAATAAGAGATCACAGGACCCCAGCGGCATCAGGATAGGAACCCAGGAGATTACAAGAATTGGCTTCAAGGAATCTGACGTGAAGGAACTTGCTGCAATAATGTCATGGGCTATCAAGGAGATGCCTGATCCCGCTAAGGTAAAGGAGAAAGTCAGGGATCTCAAGTCGGGATTCGGGAAGGTACAATATTGCTTTGGCGACCTTGATGCGTACAGGTATATCGAGCTTTACAGGTGATTGGCTTCTGAACATTTATGAAACCTGCGGAGATGAACCGGATATATGCCTCTAACCATTGGTATCATAGGTTTCCAGGGAGATGTTTCTGAGCATGCTGAGCTGCTGAAAAAAGCAGCAAACAGGCTTGGCGTTGAGGTTTCCATTGTGGAGGTCAGGAAGAGGGCCCAGCTGGATTCCATTGATGCAATCATAATACCGGGTGGCGAGAGCACGACCATGTACAAGCTGCTGAAGCTTTACAGCATTTATGACAGAATAAAGGAACTTGCCCGTAACGGGCTCCCTGTCATGGGCACCTGCGCAGGCCTCATCCTTATCTCCTCAAAAACCAATGATGAGAGGGTGGAGGGAATGGGGCTAATGGACACTGAGGTTGAGAGGAATGCCTATGGAAGGCAGATAGACTCATTCATGGAAGATATAAACATAAAAGGACTTGGCAAATACAGGGCAGTATTCATAAGGGCCCCTGTGGTTTCAACTCCGGGTAAATCTGAGGTCCTGGCGGTTCACCATGGAAAACCGGTAATGGTCAGGAATGGGAAAATACTGGGCCTAACTTTTCATCCGGAGCTTACCAAAGATACAAGAGTGCATGAGTATTTTATCAGGATGATAGAGGGGGAGGGGTACACTTCCTCTGGAAACATGTAGGTGTGTATGTATGGAAAATAAAAGGACCGCTCTTTATGATGAGCATGTAAAACTAGGCGCAAAAATAATTGATTTTCATGGATGGGACATGCCACTCCAGTACACAAGAATACTGGAAGAACACATGGCAGTGAGGAACAACGTGGGAATTTTTGATGTTTCACACATGGGAGATATAATAGTGGAGGGAAAGGAGGCTTCTGCTTTCCTGGACCACATGTTCCCCACAAGGATTTCTTCTTTGAAGATTGGGGAAGCAACATATACAGCTTTCCTAGACCAAAAAGGAAAGATAATTGATGATACAATTGTTTACAGGATAGGAGAAAACAAATTCTTCTTTGTTCCAAATGCCTCAATGATTGATATAATACACAACTGGGTCTTGGAAAATAAAGGAAAGTTTGAAGTTGAAATAACAAACGTTTCTGATGATATTTCATGCATTGCAGTTCAGGGGCCAAGAAGTGAGGAAGTTATTGATGAACTTGGGCTTAAGTTTCCGGATCCTTTTAAATTCATAGAAATAAAAGGAGACTACAATACAAACAAGATAACTGGAAACAATTCAGTTATTGTTTCAGGAACAGGCTACACAGGAGAGAAGGGTGTGGAGCTTCTGGTCCCTTCCACCAATGCCCCTAAGATATGGGAAAGAGTCATTGAACTAATAGGGAAAAAGTCAGGCCTTCCATGCGGCCTTGGAGCCAGGGATACACTGAGAATGGAGAAAGGCATGCTTCTTTCCGGTACTGATTTCAGCAAGGACAGGAATCCTTATGAATGTTCTATATCATTCATAGTTAACAATGATTTTGAATTTATTGGAAAGAAAGCTATAGAAAATAAGGGAGAAGAAGTATTCAGGGGATTTAAGCTGAATGGAAAGCTTATTCCAAGGGCAGGATCAGAAGTCTTCCTGAACGGTAATAAAATAGGGACCATAACAAGTGGAACTCTCTCTCCCATGCTTGATACTGCCATAGCATTAGGTTATGTTAAAAGAGAATTCATGAAGCCAGGCCTTGAGGTTGACATATCAATAAGGGGAAAAATGGAAAAGGGAACCGTGGGCAAGCCGAAAATAGTTCCATAGGAAACGCACCCCCCTCTCTCTTCATTTTATCATTCTTTCAATAGTGAATAATGATGATCGGAGGCTTATCTGGTCAAAATACGCAGCCTAATTTTCATCTCTTCTCAAATGTGATGAACTTCCCATTTGAATAGGTCCTGAAATAATACCTGAAAGATTCATCGCCGCTTCTGGCTTCACATTCACGTCCACTGCTGTAATTTCCATTCAGTTCAACATAATCTATCTTCTTCCATCCGGTGCTTTCCTTTACCTTGTCCACCATGGTCTCAAAGATGTCTGCACATATGTTGCAGCAGAAATACATGTTTTCACCGTCAATCTCCCTCCAGTACTCTCCCCATGTGGCGTTGCAGAGCCCGCACCCCTCAGTGTTGTTTGTTTTCAAGCATAGCACCCCTTTCTATCCTTGCGTTGAGGTAATTGTCAAATTCCTCAATAGACCTGAAGAAAACCGCCTGGACCTCCTGCACTAAATTCAAACTTGCAGCGTACTTAGCTATAAGGCCCAGGGCAACCTCAGAATGAGAAACGTCCGCATCATACCCTTCCTTCAGGAAATCAACAGTCTCCTTTGTTACACTTCCGTCCTTTAGGATCACAGGATCGAAATAGCCAATGGATGCACCATAATCCTTAATTTTCCTGTTGGCAATAAGTTCCAGGGAGTGCATTGCGGCCATACCCTCAACGAAGGAAAAATCCCTGCAGATATGATCCCATGTTTCCACAGCATGAATGGTTGGTTCCAGAGGTTCAGTATTGTAGATATCATCAATTGTTGCGCCATAGGATTCGCCCATTTTCAGGAGAAGCGCATGATGCGCCGGTAATCTTCCCTTCTCCCCATGCCATTCAGATATGATGTTGTCTATTTCGTAATGGTGCACTTCCTCGAAGTCTGTGTTCGCAATGATCATGGAGCAGGACTTTACCCACTGCTTAAGGAAGTGGTGATGTTCATAGGCATATCCCAGCAGCGTCCATTTGTCAGGCTTCTGCATCCTGACAAGAAACTGGTGGGGATTTCCCGAATAGAATTTTTCTATGAATTTCTGGATTATCCATCTCTTGAGGTCATTGGTTTCAAAAACTTTCCTGACAAGCTCAGTGAATTCTTCCCTGGAGGTTTTCCTTTTTGAGACATATCTGTTTATCCAGGTTATATGGTCTGCATCAGTTTTTTCCTGCATGCTGAATATATGCTCACTCAGGCCAGGAAAGCCGCCTTCTATGGAGGCCAGGCATGTAGGGCACCTCATATTATTGCCAGTTTCTAACCATATAAAACCTTAATGTCATTTCTCTTCTGATGGCTCAAACTGCAGTGTCAGGTGATTAACACCGAAACCGCCAAGGTATTCAGTAATTTCTTTCCTCATGGGCTCAAGTTCAATGAGGGTAGAGCCTCCATTTGCATAAACATGGACAGTTGCAAGCCTGTAATGCCTGCAGACATCCCAAATATGGAGGTGGTGGACCATGGGGAATTTTGCTTTCAGGGCAGATTCAATCTCGCCGGTGTTGAGGTCTGTGCCCTCCATCAGCAGCCTTAGGTTTCGGGTGATAATTCCCTTGTTCATTATGACAGATACAATTATAATTAAGATGGATGACAGGAAAAGAAGCAGGCCCGACGGGTAGAATATGAGGACGACGGATCCTGCAAGGGCCAAAGCTGTGGTGAAAATATCCTGGAGAGTGTGGATGCTCATGGCCTTGACCGTAAGGCTCTCCTTTCCATGGAGCAGGGCTGCGATCAACGGGAGCACAGACAGTGAGAGCACGGATGAGTATATGGTATAAATTGGGGAATGGACGCTCGCGCTGTATATTTCAGGATAAGAGATCAACGCAGTATACAACAGGAGAATTATGAAGACAAGAATCAGCAGAATGCTCGAGAGGCTCTCAAACCTGTGGTACCCATACGTCAGCTTTCCGGTGGGGGGAAGCTGGATAATGCTGGAAGAGGCCAGTGCAATTGTCATTCCGGCAGCATCAACTATCCTGTCTGCGGTGAGGGCCATGGAAATGGCATTCC
>JAJZKS010000028.1 GCA_021850835.1 Thermoplasmata archaeon | reverse complement strand
CAGTTCCTCAAGAAGAACCTTTGCCCATTTCAGTTTCTTCATTTTTCGGGCAGCGGCTGATTTACTCTTTTTCCCTGGCATTGAGAAGTCAAAGCCGACCAGGAAAATGTCTTCTGCACCTAGGAAGTCCGCAAGATATGCCCCTCTGTCGCCATCAGTAAAACCGAAGAAATTGTATATTTTGCCCTGTGGCTTGTTCTGGGTTGTGCCAACAGCCCTGCCTGAGAATTCATGGGCGTACTTTCTCAGGAGTTCCCCATTGTCACCATGAGAATGGATAACCATTATTGATCCCAAAGAAAATGCCCGCCTCAAAGAAGTAATGCCCCCGTCAAGATCAGTTACAACGATATCCGGGACTTTGCCAGTGTCCAGGAATGCCCCAAGCGCTGAATCCGCTACAATGGTAGTCCCTGTTCCCAAATAACCAATGGCCTCTGGCAAGTTTGGGCCATTCCCGATGACATAGAAAGAGCCGCCCCTGTACCTGTCAAGTAATTCAATGCGTGAATCGTCGCCAAGTATGGTAGAAAGAACACTTGAGCTTTCCAGATCGCTTAATGGGTCAATGCCGAGATCAAGGCATATCTCTCTGTAAAAGTGCTCCCACTGTTCAGGAATCATTTCTCGTCAAAAGTGGTCTTTGTGGTGGTCTTGGCAGGTGTTGAAATTTCCTCTCTCTCGTTGAAGTACCTGTGCACCATTGAAGAGAGCATGGCTATTATCAGGCCGAGCACAAGGAAGAATATGCTGATGATTGCGGATGAGAATGCTATGTACTGCAGGATGTACCTGATATAGTTTATCATCCCATACACAATGAAGGCAACTGACAGGGAGAACATTAGGCCATAAAGTATCCTGTATATGCCGTTCCTGTTGTTGTTGACATATAGTTCAACTGCAAGCCCCGCTTCCCTGGCGAAGAATGCACCATATACCCACCATGTGAACATTGAAAGAAATATCAGTACCCCGTCCACAGCGTTGGACATGTCCGCTCTCGTCATGACATAGCTTGATGCTATTCCAACGAACACCAGGCTCGCTGATATTACGTAAGAAAGGAATATGATTCTTGTTTCCTGGGCGTATTCCCTCACTGAGTTGAATATGTTCTTTGTTATGCGGCCAAGCTCAAATCCACGCTCCACGAAATATGCACCAAGGACGATGGTAACAAAGGTTATCGCACCCAGGCTAGGATCAACTGACTTTACTGTGGTCGCAAAGATCTGGTAGAAGATGAACCCAAGTGAAACAATTCCGTAAGTCAGAAAAACAAGGCCAAGCGGAATGATGAACTTGTTGATTAGCTTCTTGTCCTTAAGGGCCTTGACAATGTAATAGTAAACAGACTCAATGTTCTGATTATGCCTTACGATCACGTGCTTGACATACCTCATCTTTCTCCTCGAGATAATAAGGGGAACGATGTAGTCGTCTTCAGCACCGTCTGTAACCAGAACCACGTCATCAATATGGTCATCTGAGAGCAGGAGGTCAAGCTGCTTTCCGATTCTTTCATCGGAAACCTGGCCAACATCCATGTCTCCGGTAACAAGGGCTATCTCAGCTGAATTGCCCTGCTTGAGGAGTTCCTCATAATGCTTTATTGCACCAAAAAGTGCGTTTGCGTCTGAATCTTCTGGATCCTGAGAGATCAACTTGAGGGCTGCATTGTAGCAAGCCTCGTACCCGACTACAGGACCTTCTATGCCTGCCTTCTCTCCGTAGTCGTTGTCCCTGTCCACATTGAGGACTAAAGTTGCCATTCTCTCACCTTACTAGATTTAATCGCGTATATATATTGTTCTCATCATGCCCATTTACATACACAATGAGATGCAATCAGCGATGTACCTTAACTATGGAATACCGAAATATAAATGTATTCTATGTCTGGGCACAACAAACTGTATTTTTTACTTGACTGCAAAATACCCTGCGCTCTTGGATCTTGCCACCCTCTTTATGAAACCCTTGTTTGCAAGGGACTGGAGGGATGAGGTCACAATGGCCTTTCCAAGCCTGGAAGCCTTCATTATGTCATCCGCAGACTTCAGAGTTTCCTCGCTTAAGGCGCCAAGCTTCTTCACGGCATCATAAATCTTAATTTCATTGGGGTTGAGGTCAACCATTTTGTCCCCTCTGTAATCTCATTATTATCAATTATATATATTATGCTGCTTACTGCGTTTGGATATTGAATTTTTTGCAGTGCCTTGAAAAACCACAAAATGGGCTTGCATGGAAAAGTTCGGCAATTGATTAAATCCATTTCGTGAATTTTTATATACAACATTCAACTTCCTCTAACCGGTGCAATAATGTCCGGAATAGTGAGCTACGGTTCCTACATACCACGATACAGGATAAAGCCTGAGGAGATCGCGAGGGTGTGGGGAGAAGACGTTGACTCCATAAAGAATGGAATATACATTTTAAGCAAATCAGTTCCAGCCCCAGATGAGGATGTTGCAACCATTTCTGTGGAAGCAGCGAGAAACGCAATCAAGAGAAAGAAACTGGACCCAAAGTCAATCGGTGCCCTTTACATAGGGTCTGAATCCCACCCATACGCTGTCAAGCCAACATCAACCATTGTTTCTGCGGCGGTGGGGATGGATTTCCCACTCTTCGCCGCAGACTATGAATTTGCCTGCAAGGCAGGAACAGCCGGGATGCAGAACGTAAAGGCAATGGTTGATTCCAATCTCATCAGGTACGGAATGGCCATTGGCGCCGACACCTCTCAGGGAGCGCCGGGAGATGTTCTGGAATACACGGCATCTGCCGGAGGAACTGCCATTGTAATAGGCAAGAATGATGTTATAGCAGAGATCAACCACACTCTTTCTGTTACGTCTGATACGCCAGATTTCTGGAGAAGGGAAGGTGAGCCATACCCCAGCCACGGCGAGAGGTTTACCGGTGAACCTGCCTATTTCAGGCACACAATTTCTGCCTCAAAGCTGATGCTGGAAAACAGGGGAACAACTCCTGCAGATTATGATTACGCAGTGTTCCACCAGCCCAATGGGAAATTCCCGACCAGGGCTGCAAAGACACTTGGTTTCCAGGATTCACAGATCAAGGACGGGCTTCTTACGCCAGTCATTGGCAACACATATTCTGCATCCATGATGACCGGGCTGTCGGCAATCCTTGACATTGCAAAGCCAGGAGACAGGATATTCGCAGTTTCCTTCGGCTCAGGCGCTGGATCGGATGCATTTGACATTACAGTTACAGAAAAGATCGACGAGCTTGACAGGCACGCCGCCCCAACAATAAAGGAGCAGCTAAGCAAGGTCAGGTGGCTGGACTACGCACTTTATTCAAAGTTCAAGAAAAAGATAATCGTTGGTGACGGAATTGAGTGATGTTTACATAGTAGGCGCAGGAGAAACAAAATTCGGGGAACTCTGGGAACGCTCCCTAAGGGAGCTTGCAGTGGAAGCAGGCCTGAGGGCAATCGAAAATGCCGGAGTATACTCCAGGGATGTACAGGTGCTTTATGGCAGCAACAGCCTTGCTGGAATCATAAACGGACAGGAGAATATAGGCGCACTTCTTTCTGATTTCTCAGGAATAGCGGAAAACAACATACCTGCAATAAGGATAGAAGCATCCACCGCATCTGGCGGTGCAGCTGTAAGGCAGGCTTATCTTGCGGTGAAGTCTGGCGAATACGATCTCGTAATGGTTGGAGGCGTCGAGAAGATGACAGATGTGTTCGGCACAGAACTCATTGACCTGACAAGCTCGGTGCTGGACAGGGAATGGGAGGCATTCTTTGGGGCAACTCCTGCAGCACTGGCCGCGATTTCCGCCAGGAAGTACATGTCGGATTTCAATGTCGAAAAGGATGCACTGGCAATGATGTCTGTCAACGACCACCTCAATGCCTCAAAGAATCCTGATGCACAATACAAGAACAAGCTTACGCTTGAGCAGGCACTGAATTCTGTTTCAGTTGCAGAGCCTCTCAACATGATGGACTGCAGCCCTGTGAGCGATGGAGCCGCGGCCGTTCTTGTGGCATCAGAGAACTATGTCAAGAAACACAAGCTTGATGGCGTAAAGATCCTCAGTTCGGCAGACGCACAGGATTACCTTGCACTTCACAGCAGAAAATCTCTCTATACGCTTGAATCGGCTAAGGTTGCTTCAAGGAAGGCACTGGAAAGGGCTAAGATAAAGATTGATGACGTGAGTTTTGCTGAAATCCACGACTCGTACAGCATATACGGCCTCATGGAACTGGAAGACCTTGGGTTTGCCCAGAAAGGCATGGCCAAAGAACTGGTCTACGAGGACATAAAGCTCAATGGAAGAATACCCATCAACCCATCCGGCGGCCTCAAGGCCAAGGGAAATCCACTTGGAGCCACAGGAGTGGGCCAGTTTGTGGAAGCTTACAGGCAACTTAAAGAAAAGGCTGGCGAGAGGCAGGTCAAGGACCCCAGGTATGCAATGCTTCACAACATGGGTGGAACTGGTTCAATGTCAGTTGTGCATATTGTGGGGGGCGAGTAAACATGGGAGAGGTATCAAGGTTCTGGAGAGAATCAGCACACAGGTACAGGCTGGTGGCACACAAATGCGGCAACTGCGAGAGGACTTTCTTCCCGCCCAGGGATGTCTGCCCGATCTGCCACAGGGAATCTGTTGGCAAGATGAAGGAAGTGGACCTGTCCGGAAAGGGTGTCATCGAGTCTTTCACGGTAATCCATGAGGTACCCTCTCCGTTCGTGAGGCAGAGGCCGTACATCCTTGCAATCATAAAACTGGATGAGGGCCCGTCACTTACGGCGCAGATTGTGGATGCCGATCCCGGCGAAGTGGAAATGGGCAAAAGGGTCTCCGCGGTCTTCAGGAAAATCGCACAGCAGGGATCTGCAGGAATTATTCAGTACGGGTACAAATTCGTACTCGCCTGAATGTTTAAGACGGATTCAGAACTGTACGTCCCATGGACAAGACTCCATATCCATGGGGCGTGCCAACCAGCAAAGGGCCTTTCAGGCAGCCTGATGTCTACATGCAGGACTCCGTATTTTTCAAGGCCATTTTTTCAATCACTTTCGCGGTGGCATTCCTCTTCTTTATCATATCCATTTATGGTCTCTTTGCCCCTTCATGGGCCTCAAATTTCAGCAAGCCGTCTCCGTTTTACCTTTTCTTCCTGATCATAAACTCCCCGCCAATCGGGGTAACCACCATCTGGCTCAATGTGGGCATGACCATACTGTATGCAACATTCTTTGTTTCGATGCTTTACTTTGGCATAAAGAGGTGGAAGGGCCCTGCAATCAACAATCCGGTCATATATTACGGCGCCCTGGCCTCCTTCGGCCTCTTGATTTCGCTCATAATCACGTTAATAGAACAGGCCCTCGGGGTACAGATTGGTGGCACATCAATAGAAAACGAACTCCAGGCCCAGCCATATCTGGGTTTTGTCCAGCTTATATTTGCGCCTTATGCTGAGGAGTTCGGCTTCCGAATCCTGCCCCTCGGCCTGTTGTCGGTTTATTACGTGGCCAGGGCAAAGGGAACCAGCATGGAAAGCCTGGCTGCATTCGTCATGCCAGGGGTGATCCGGAGAAAGTACGGAATCAGGCTCACCAAATGGGATTATACCCTCATAGTTGCCACCAGTATCCTGTTCGGCTTTGCGCATTACATCCTTGGAGCATGGGATCCGGGAAAAATAGTTTCAGCAGCCTTTGTAGGTTTCATCCTTGCATTTGGCTTCGTTAAATTTGGGATATTTGTAGATATTCCAATACACTGGTTCTTCAACGGGTTCACAACTGTATACCTTATAGTCCCTTCAGCCACTAACCCCTATGCCATTGCTATCCTGTGGTCACTGCTTTCTGGCGCAATCGCAACGGTCTTTCTCCTGATAATGGCAATAGAGAGAAGGAAGAGCCCTGAACCTTTGGGATCAGCGCGTCAGCACAACCCTCTTCCCTGAGATCTTAAACCTGCCTTCGAGCACGATGGAAACTGCCTCAACCAGGGCTTCGTGCTCAGCTCCCTTCACCCTCTCCGCCAGTGTTCCGGGCGTATCGTCGTCTTCCACAGGCACTGCCCTCTGAAGTATAATGGGGCCAGCATCCACGGCCGGGATGACAAAATGGGCGGTGCATCCGGATATCCTGGCCCCGCTCTCTATAACCTTCTCGTGTACAAGGTGGCCGTAGAATCCTGCCCCGCCAAAGCAAGGAAGGAGGGAGGGATGGGTGTTGACAATTTTCAGGGGAAACTTTAAAACGAACCAATCAGGAAGAATCTTCATGAACCCGGCCATGACAATTATGTCAGGCATTAGACTTTCTATCACTGCAAAAAGATCATTGAAGTAGGAATCCCTATTCGAATCGTCTCTTGGAATGGATATGGCCCTGATGTTGTTCTTTCTGGCCCTGTCAAGTGCTCCACAGTTTTTTCTGTCAGATACAAGGGCTTCTATCCTTCCCTTGAGTCTTCCCTTTTCCACAGCATCTATGAGGGCCTGGAAGTTTGTACCTTCACCTGAGGCGAGAACCACAATCCTCTTTCCGGCCATTGGGGTCATATGTTTTCCGTTAAAATAAAGTTTCAATTCAACTTCTAATCTTGCCTGCCAGAGCTTCAGGCAGAATGTTCAAAAATGGCTGATCCTCATAAAACAGTGGCAACAAGGATGCTAATGGGAAAGAATTAAATGCCAATTGAACTGTTGACATTAATCATCTCCGTTGATCAAAATGATAGACATCTGGATAGAAAAATACAGGCCCAAGAAACTCTCTGACATCGTTGGCCAGGAGCCAAACACAAAGAAGATTGAATCGTTCGTTAAGCACAAGCAGCTTCCACATCTCATACTGGCAGGGCCTGCCGGTACGGGGAAGACAACAACAGCCATCTGCACAGCAATAGAGCTTTTTGGTGAAAACTGGAAGGAGAACTTCCTTGAGCTTAACGCATCAAATGAAAGGGGCATTGATGTCATCAGGGAAAACGTGAAGGATTTTGCCAGGATCATGCCTTCCAATGAGCTTGGATTCAAGATCATTTTCCTTGACGAGGCTGACCAGCTGACTCCAGAAGCCCAGGCTGCCCTTAGGCGGACAATGGAAATCTACTCGTCCACTACCAGGTTCATCTTTTCCTGCAACTACTCCTCCCAGATCATACTTCCCATTCAGTCCAGATGTGTGGTAATGAGATTCAAGCCAATCAAGCCTGCGGACATGATCCGAAGAATCAAGATCATAGCAGAGAGTGAGGGATTCCAGATGGACCAGGATTCACTGGAGGCCATCACTGAAATTTCAGAAGGTGATCTGAGAAAGGCCCTGAATATCCTGCAGACCATCAAATCATCAGGTGAGCTCAGTGCCGCCAAGATTTACGAAATATCCGGCCTTGCCAACCCCAAGGAATTCAAGTCCCTGATATCCAAGGCTGTGAGCGGGCTATTTGAGGATTCCAGGGAGATGCTGGACACCCTCATGATTGAGAACGGCCTTTCTGGGATGGACATAATCCGTGGCCTGCATTCAGCAGTGAGGAGGGAGCAGATAGCCCCGAAGCAGAAAATTCAGATAATCATGGCACTTGGAGAGGCGGAATTCAGGATGGTGGAAGGTTCCAGCGACCTCATTCAGCTTGACGCCTTGCTTGCGAAACTGGCGCATATAGGCCAGGAATTCAATTAAAATCATCCAGGCTAGGGTTTGGCCCGATCTTTTTCCTTTTTGTCTCAGGCTGGGCATCCTGAAGTTTCTGGATATTTTTCTTCATTCTGGTCTCTTTCCTGATGCTTGAAAAGTAATACCCTGAATCCCTGGTCCCTTCATACATCAGGATCCTTACTGACCCTGCATGGGTCCTTCCCGTCCTTCCCCTCCTCTGTATGCTTCTGATCTCAGATGGCACGGGCTCAAAGAAAATTACAAGATCTGTTGCAGGAATGTCAAGGCCCTCCTCCGCTACGCTTGTGGCAACCAGCACGTTGAAGATATTGTTCCTGAACTTCTGGAGTATGAGGTCCTGGTCTTTCTGCTTAAGGCCCTCGTCGCCAGATTTTCCAGCCTGCCCTATGAATCTTATTGGACGCAGCAATGCGGACTTCTCCCTCAGGTAAGTTGTCAGCAGGTCAGAAGTTTTCCTGAAGTGCGTGAATACTATCACTCTGGAATCAGGATTATTCGAGATCTGTTCTTCACACATGTCTAAGACTGCCCTCATCTTTGTATTCTCCAGTTTCTGCTCGCTGAGATCCTTGAGCCTGACCAGGAACGAGTTGAATTCCGGTATTTTCTGGGCAATAGAAGCGGTCTTCCTGAGAGTCTTCTCATCGCTGTTCAGGATCTCATTGACGTAATCACTGGCAATCTCTAATCCCTGGCTCTCCAGGTATTCAAGGAGATAGTCAATCCGGATAGCCGCTGACATGTATGTTACTGTGACGAAGAGGTTCTTCTCGCCATTCTTTGCCCTCTGTATAACTTCACCTATTTTCTGGGCAACTTCGCTCCTTGAAAACCTTCCTGGCCTGAATACGCCTGCTGCCCTTATCTTGTCAGCGATCTTGTCGACCACAATCCTCAGGAGATCAGATAGTTCCTTGATCTGTGGCGGGAGTTTCAGGGTTGTGATCTTGAGGTCAATGCCTCCCATGTATTTCTGCACGTCAGGGTCATTCTCCGTCTTGATCCTCACTGCCTCGATCCCGAGAACCTGGGTGATTTCATTGAGTTTCTCCCTGTCCCCGCCAGGGCTAGCAGTTATCCCCAATACGAGCCTGTGCTTAGTGTCGAGGAAGTTCCTTGCAATGTCCACATAGGCATAATTTCCAGTGGCACGGTGTGCCTCATCAAAGACGATGAGCCCATAGCTGGCAATATTGAGCAGCCCATTCCTCATGTCGTTCAGGACAACCTGGGGCGTTGAAATCACCACTTTTGAGGTAACCCACTTAAGCAGCCTGTCCTCGTTGTCAACTTCTCCCGTGAATCTGGATATTTCATCCTCTCCGAGGTCAAGAAGCTTCTTCATGGTCTCGAAATGCTGGGTGATAAGTGGCCTTGTGGGGGCAAGGAATATGACTTTTTCCTTTCTCTGCATCAGGACGTACTCTGCGACCATAGCAGCTATAATCGTCTTTCCAAGTCCCGTTGGAAGCACGATAAGTGTGTTTTCGCTCTATTGCATCCCTGAAAAGGCTAACCTGGTACTCCCTTGGCTCTATCCTGCCGCCAAAAAACCTCGGTTTGCCTTCTCCGTCCGTATGGGGGCTTCCTGAAACACTAGTCAACTTGATCCAAATATTGCCCAACTGCATATAAGCTATGCCCTCAGGCGGCAACATATTTAAGGCTGGCAACGTTTGATGGGAAATGCCTCTTGACCCGGTTCTGAGAAAGGTTCTTGATTCAATGCCAGACATGGGCGATTTTGACTATAGCAGCATTAACATACTGGAAAACAGGAAAGCAGAGGAGGCAGAAAGCAAAAAGTGGAAACCCGGCACACCACAGGTGGATTCGAAAGATTATTCCATAGCGGTGGAAGGGGGTACAATTGGCGCAAGGCTGTATTCGAAAAAGGATTCCGACGATGCCCTCATAGTTTTTTTCCATGGTGGGGGCTTCGTATTTGGCAGCATTGCCTCATATGATTACATATGCAGGACCATGGCAGTGTACTCAGGCTGCAAGGTGCTTTCTGTGGGCTACAGGCTGGCGCCTGAACATAAGTTCCCTACCGCGGCAAACGATGCCCTCTCTTCGTACCTCTGGGCAAGGGAAAACCAGTCGGAGCTTGGAATAAACAGCAAGAAGATTGCTGTCGCTGGAGACAGTGCAGGGGGAAACCTTGCTGCCGCTGTTTCCCTGATGTGCAGGGATGGCAGAAAACCCATGCCTGCCCTGCAGCTCCTGCTGTACCCTGTAATGGGCTACGACACTTTTTCTCCCTCCCAGAGTGAATTTTCAGATGGATACAACCTTAACAACTCTTACACCAGGTGGTTCACTGAAAAATACATCAGGAGTGAGGCGGATCTTTCCAATCCATATTTCTCAATGATGAACCAAGATGACCTTACCCGATTGCCAGAAACCATTGTGTTTACTGCCGAGTTTGATACACTGAGGGACCCAGCAGAAGCCTTTGTTTACAGGTTAAGGGACGCCGGGACAGAGGCAACTGGTGTAAGGGCCCTCGGGATGTTTCATGCCTATGTATCGCACATTTCTACTTCCAGGGCAGCGAGAAATTTTTTCCGGATGGCCTGCAGGCTTGTCTCAGACAGGCTTCAAGACTGAGGCCTGAAGAGCAGTTAAAGTGCTCTTTCCACGTTCAAGATGGCCACTTAGTTTTCAAAGTGCCCAAACATACAGTAAGATATTTGTCCATTCACCACTTTTATTCCATATGCCTCTAGACCCGGATTTGAAAAAACTCCTTCAAATGATGGAACAGATTGGACTTCCAGATGTATCAAAAGTAACCCCAAAGGAATTCAGGGAATTCAATGACAGCGCATCTGTTGCACTGAATAGTGAGGAGATAAAATTGGATGAAGTAAGGGATATTCAAATCCCGGTAGAGGGTGAGAAGATCAAGGCAAGGCTTTACTTAACCGGGAAAAGCAATGCCCTTATCATGTATTTCCACGGAGGGGGATTCGTTTTCGGCAACTTGGATACACATGATGCCCTGTGCCGGCTCATTGCAAGGGAATCAGGCTGCAAAGTTCTGTCCGTGGACTACAGGCTTGCGCCTGAACATAAGTTTCCCATTGCTTTTTCCGACTCATACGATGCATACAAGTGGGCGCTTGAAAACGCAGGGGAACTGGGGGTTGAAAAGAACCTTATTGCATTGAGCGGAGACAGTGCGGGCGGAAACCTCTCAGCAGCAGTTTCAATGCAGGCAAGGGACCAGAAAATCCAGATGCCAGCACTACAGGCCCTCTTCTATCCAGTAGTTGGGGTGGATTATTCTTCACAGTCCCACAGGGAATTTTCAGATGGGTATTTTCTCACCGGCGAATTGAGCGAATGGTTTGGGAGGCAATATGTTAGAGGTCCGGAGGATTTTATGGATCCTAGGTTCTCAGTGCAGCTGGCAGGTAATTTTGCAGGTTTCCCCGAAACCATAGTGTTTACTGCAGAATATGACCCGTTGAGGGATCAGGGTGAGGCTTTTGTAAGCAGGCTTAGAAGTCATGGGGTGCCTGCGACAGGCATAAGGGCACTGGGGATGATGCATGGGTTTGCCTCTTTCTTTGAAGTTTCTGAATCTGCCAGGAATTACGTGATCATGGCGGCTAAGCTAATGGGCCAGAAACTGGACTCGCTCCACTATTGAATTGGTTCAAGATAAGGAAAGGGCACCAAACATATTTTACCGGACTCATTATTTCTGGAAATCAGGGCCGGTAGATCAGGGGTAGATCGTCTGCTTCGCAAGCAGAAGGCCTCGGGTTCAAATCCCGACCGGTCCATTTAATTTATTAATCGAATACTTTTTATCTCGGC
>JAJZKS010000271.1 GCA_021850835.1 Thermoplasmata archaeon | reverse complement strand
TGGAGGGTCAGGACATAATCTGATGTTCCTCTGAGCATAGGTATTTCAGTTGAACCCGGGTTTCCGAATATCTGCCTTATGCCCAGATCCTTAACTGTGCTGTTGAATATCCCATATCCTTTCATCAAAGCACCTGGTAAGACGGGTCAAGTCCCTGGACATACTTGAGCACATTAGAAATTGTATCAGTTATGAATCGTTGCTGGCTCTCCACTGTTACGCCTGCAATATGGGGGGAAAACAGAACATTTGGGACCTTGAACAGTTCACCGGATGGGTCGGGCGGCTCATTTGCATAAACGTCTATGCATGCCCGAATGCCCTTCGATTTGATTGCCTTTACAAGCGCAGCCTCGTCAACCACCTCACCTCTCGCGGTATTGATGAATATGGACCCTTCCTTCATCAGCCCAAACTCCCTTTCGCCCATGAACCTTTCAGTTTCATTTGTAAGGGGCACATGCAGTGAAATTATGTCTGACCTGCTCAGGAGTTCATCCATTGGGGCATATGCAACGCCAAGGTTCTCCTCCTCTTCTTCAGGGATTCTTGCCGGATCATAGTAAATTGTGTTTGTGCCGAAATAGAGAAGCCTTTCTGCAAGCCGCTTGCCTATTGCTCCAATTCCAACTATCCCGAAAGTCTTTCCCATGAGTTCAGAGGAATTGGTAAGAAATGGCCAGTTTCCGTTTACAATTTCATTGTGGAAAAAAAGAAGATTCTTGAGCTGCGCCAGAGCCATGGTGATCACATGCTCTGCAACACTTTCCTTGTTTGCTGTGGGTATGTTTGCCAGCTTGATGTTCCTCTTCCTCAAGGAACCTGTGTCAACATTGTCGTATCCAGTGCTTGCAATCTGCACGAATTTCAAGTTTGGCATTTTCGATATGAGTGCCACATCCACCTTTGTGAAAGTTGTCGCAACCAAGACTTCGGATTCATTCGTCACAAAGTCGGTATTAGTTGTTATCTCTGCATCAGGGAGGATCTGGCTGATTGTTGCATTTACCTCGGAGGTGGGGAAAAAAGGAGGCAAGATGATTAAAATGTTCACGCAATCTTATTCATATAGCATTATTTATAGGTTTATTCATCTGCCACCAATGGTTCTGAGTACAATTTTCCAGGGGGGGCGCCTTCATGGAGACCCAATTTGGACTGAATGGAAATTAATTCAACAATGAGGTGGAAATTTGTAACGCAAATCGAAAATTTCGCCATGATCTTACAAAAATTTAAGTAAGGGAGTGAATAACATAATTTTGGTCATGAAGGACATTGGGCTAATCAGTGACAAATTGGACTTCAACATTAGGATATCACTGAGTTTAAGCCAGGAAATGGGCCTTTTCTTTTCTAAAATTGAGGACGCAATCCCTCTTTACGCCACTTTAAATGAAGATTCTGCGGAAATAAGCCTTTTCCTTGGGGAAGAGATGCGGAAGAAATACGAGCCTTCATTCGGGAAATTCACACAGACCTCCAGGGGTAAGTTTGACATACTGAACTTCAAGGCAGATGAACTTATGTTTGAGTTCCAGGTGTTCAAGGACATAATGAAGATTCCTTCTGTAGTTCCAGGAGGCTTTTATCTCAAGGGAGGTTGGGTCCACGCCGATTTCCGTTTTCATCATTCTTCTCTTCAGAAAGTCACAGAGCTTATCAAGAACATAGCCGAGGCAAAGAACAAGATCCACCTTTCCAGGCTTTCTTCTTCCATGGGACTGGAAGAGACCCTGAAGGGCATCTGCTCCAGGATTCCCATAACCAATGTCTCCTTCGTATACACTCCAGAACCAGGTTACTTGCCGGAAGAAGTGCTTCAATCAGAACCCATAGTAGAAGTGAAGCTTTATTCCGTGGGGATGGAATCAGAATACGATGCCATCTTTTATTCCGGAAAGACCAACGGGAAGGGCATTACTGTTGACCATGAACAGGGAATATATGAGTCAAAGTTTGCAACAGAATTCATGAAGAAGCTTATGGTTGAAATCAGGAAAGAGAAAATCCCTGTTGCATCCCTCATAGGTAAATTCCAGGTCGGAGAAATTACAAACCACTTTTTTGTGCCCAGTTTCATTGGGGATGAACTCCTTGAGACCATTTTCAGGGTAGCTGCTGCAACAGGCACCAAGGGACTCAGGATAACTGCTTTCCTGGAACTGACTCCCATGGATTTCTGACTTCGCTCTTGCAGTACCGGTTAGGCAGGATTTAGGAAAATTTATTTACAGAATTCTGTTGGTTAATTCATGCCGAAATTTCCGTCACAAGAGTGGGCTTCCGAATATGTGGAGAAACTGAATGCCAATCCTGCTTACCAGGATGCAGGTAAGAACTGGGAAGGGGACATTACATTCGTAATAAAGAGCGATGAGGGCCTGACACAGGATGCCTTTCTGTACCTGGACCTTCTTCACGGCCAGTGCAAAGGATTCAAGTTTTCCATGAGCCAACAGGATATCCATGATTCTGAATTCAAGTATATCGGAAAGTA
>JAJZKS010000270.1 GCA_021850835.1 Thermoplasmata archaeon | reverse complement strand
CTTCAAGGACATCAGAATTGATGAGGTTGTTTCTGGTGTTGGAAAGGATCAGGTATGCAACCTTTTTCTCAACATCCTTCCTCAGGGAAACGGGTTCTCCTTCTAGACTCTGTGCGGGAGCAACTTCCCTATCCTTTTCAGGTGCAGGCGCATCTTTTGCCCTGGCAGCCTTTCCGGATAGCAGCTCCCTGAGTTTACCCTCTTCAATGGATTTTGTTGGGTAGAATATCTTTGTGTCAAACTTCTCTGAGAGTTTCTGGAGCTTTCTCTTGATCTCAGCATTGGTCAGGCCCTCTGCAACAGAAATTGGCCCAAAGGGGCGGTTCATTCCAAGCTTCACCCCGATTTCAATGTCTGCAGGTTCTGCAATACCTTCCTCGATGATCTTTGCTGACTCGTTGATCTCTACGGATAGAACATCCATAAGATCAATGACTGTTGAGGGCGAAGCCTTGGGTATCTGTGCCTTTCCATTCTCCCAGACATAGAAACCCTTGCCAGACTTGAGCCCAAGCTCCTTTCTTTCCATGAACTGGTTGAAGTAACTGCACTTGCCGTATTCCTTGTCAAGCGCATCCCTGTAGTAATTGAGAGAGTGCACCACCGTGTCTATGCCAACATAATCCATCAGTTCATAAGGTCCCATGGGAAGTCCCTGATATTTCCCAAAGGCGTCAACTTCCTCCGGCCTTGCAAGCCCCCTGTCCAGTATCTGGCAGAAGAGCAGGCTCTCAGGTGCGTTTATCCTGTTCACAACAAAACCCGGCGTGTCTTTGAGCACCTTGATTGGGGTCTTGCCTATCTTCTTGGAAAACTGGTACGTTTCCTCAAACACCTCATCTGAAGTCTTATCGGACTTGATAACTTCCACGAGCTTCAGCACCACTGGAGGATTGAAGAAATGCAATCCGAGGAGCCTCTGGGGATTGGACACCTCCTGTGCAAGTGTGGAGATCCTGATGTTGGATGTATTGGATGCAATTATGGCATCCTGCCTGCAATTCTGTGATACTTCCCTGAGAAGCTTCACCTTCAGGTCTGGTATTTCAGGGACGGCCTCGATTATCATGTCAGATGAACTGACCGCACCCTTAAGGTCAGTTGTGAAATTCATTCCTGCAAAGACCTTGTCAGCTTGCTCCTGAGTGAGTTTTCCTGATTTGACCATCCTTGACAGGCTGTTCCTTATGGATGTTTTTGCTTTCTCAAGAGCTTCTGGGAAAGCATCCTCAAGGTTGACCTTCAATCCTGCAAGTGCCACTACCTCGGCAATGCCATGGCCCATTAACCCTGCGCCAACTACAGTTACTTCCTTGATTTCCAGGGGACTCACTTCCTGAACTTGGACATGATGCTGGTGAGTTTCTGGGCGCTGAATATGTCCCCGGAAACCTTGAGCTGGCCAGTCATGAAGGACTTTACCGCATCCTGCTTTCCTGAGAAAATGTCGCTCAGAACCTGGTCCGTGCCCATTACTGTGGCGCTGGCGCCCTGGATTTCCCCTTCCTTCAGGTCAATAGTTCCATCCTTGATTTCCACATAGAACGGGTTGGAATCCGATGGCTTGATCTGGAATGACTTGTTGAATCCAGACAATTCGCCACTGAGGTTTGGCACTGACTTGGCTTTTTCCACTAATTCAGATATTATGCTAAAAGAGCCCATGACTGTAAAGATGGTAAGCAGTAAAGTAATTTGCCTCTCAGTGTGCCTAAAAAATGTATATTTGATATAATTTTCACGCACTGATTTTCCACCTGAATATTCCAGGGCAAGATTTTAAATTCATTTTCGATTGTTTTTACCATGGAAATAATCGGGAGCATAGACAACGCGGCACTCCACAATGGAGGGGAGAGTAAACCGCTGTATCACCTTGTTTTCACAACGGAAATGCTTGTCATGGCGAGGGTCATGAACAGGCGTGATGAACTGAAAGCACATCCCATACAAGGAAGAGAATTCGGGGGTGGAATGCAGGGAAGCATAAGAGGAGCCAGGTCCCTGCAAATCTGGATTATAAATGAGGCACAGAAACGTGGAGCAGAGTTGGAGAAGGACCTTGACACTTATATTTCAGGAAACCCTGAGGGATTGAAACTTATTCGCTACTCCACAATCTCATGTGCATCATTTTCGCGCGGAACACTGTTCAAGCTTCCGTTCCTGAAGCTCGCCACCGAGGAGGGGGTATGGAATTCCGGCTAATACATAACAACTTCGAGAAGGCAGGAAAGCTGGACAAGGATGTGTATGAGAAGTATCTGGCAACCCTTGAGAGGGCATTCAGGGAAAACCTGAAGATCGTAAAATGAGCCCATGGCTGGTGTGATTATCCGCATAAAGGTTTCCACATCTCATACAACTGCGTAACCTATAGAGTTCCCCCACCTATAGGCCAAGAAGGATGATTCCTTGGAAATGCTGCTGGAGGTTCCGTTGTTAGTCTCCTGTAAGAGGGCTGGAAATAGTTCCAATGAAAATGTCGGAGTACCCTGCTTC
>JAJZKS010000269.1 GCA_021850835.1 Thermoplasmata archaeon | reverse complement strand
ATCTCCCCAGCGAGAATTGCCCTAATGAAGTCCTCCTCGTTGTGGTATGTGACTACAAGGAGCCTGGAAGCTGTTTCCGGCCCTATTCCCCTTGCTGCGAGCGCCATAATGGCCTGCATGCCTCTTTCCCTGACAAGGTGTGCGTTCTTGACAAGCCTCTTCCTTATCTTGAGGCCTTCCGGAGTCTCTTCCCTCGCCTCATTAAGGAGGTTTCTCTCGAATGGGGAAAGGGATGCAACCAGGGAACTGCCGCATTGAGGGCATCTTATTGATTTTATATCCCTGATCCTGATGGTCCTGACATACTGGCAGGATGTGCAGAAGAGCGTGACCTCCTCATTGATGAGCCTCTTCTTTACAGCTTCAAGTATGGTTTTTGTGGGCTTGAGCGGAGCTACTCTCTCTGAGTAATGGGAAATGAACACATCAGAACTTTCCGATATGTCATCATTCATGACAAATTCCATAGTCTGGTCCTGAACTCTACCGAGATAATGCCTGAGGCTCCCTAAATCCATGTAATCAGAAACAAGTTTTCTGATGGAATCTGTATACAAGGGTGTGTCCCGGTAGGAGTCAATGATCTTTTCCAGTCTAATTCTCCCCATATCTGCATTGTTGCTAATGACGCCAAATTTCCTCGCTTCATACAGGAAAACAGAATTGAAGAATCTGGATCTCCTGGCAGAACCTGCAATATATTGCTGAATTTTTTCAGGCTCAATGCTTAAGATGATTCTCCTGACGTCCCTGGCGGGTATCCTTCTGGATGCCCTTACGTATATGTGATAAGGAGAATAATCCATCTCCACGCTTTCCCCTGTTATTCCTGCCAGCAGGCTGGAGAAGATCTCTGCAAGGGCGAAGTTTCCCCTGGTTCCTAGCATGACCTGGATGATGATTTCACTTCCCTTGCTTTCTATAATGGTCCTGTCCAGTGTGGCAGTGTCCTTTCTGTACCAGTTCTCGAGCTCTTCCCTTGAGTACTCTTCAACAAACGGAGGGACAATTTTTTTCTCCCTGTTCTCCGAGACTTTGCCTGTTACGTCAATGAGCACTGGAATATCTTCACCAGACCACTTTGGTGCAATAGCTGCAGTGGGAAAGGGTTCAACAAGTATCTTCTCCTCTTCAATCCTGATAATTCTCCAGGTGGAGCCCTTAATGACAAAATAACTCCCTGCTTCAAGTTCGTTTACGACATAACGTTCATCAAGGGTGCCAATGAACTTCTTGTTCACCATGTCGATGACCTTGAAGTTCTTCTCGCTTGGAATCATGGAAATGTTTTCAATGTAGTAATTCAGGACGCCTTTCCTCTTTCCTGCAAAATTATCCTCTTTCCAGAGTTTCCTTGTGGAGACGAGAAAATCAACAACATTGTCATATTCCACCCTGGCAAGGCCCTTGAAGGGATAGGATGAGGTTACTACTTTGTAATACTGGTCCAGGTCAATTTTCTGGAAGAACTTGGACTGGAGGATCAGCTGGTTCGCAAGTGTTGCCAGTGAATTCTTTCTTATGAGGATGTCCTCGAGGTGCCCGGTAAGAATATGGGAAACGATCGCAGTCGCTTCCTCAAGCTCAATAATATCGCTGCAGACAATTTTCCCCAGTGATATTTTTTCTATCCAGTGGCCCGATCTTCCAACCCTCTGTATTAGCTTGTTTATCTGTCTCGGGGAGTTGAGCTGAAGAACGAGGTCTGCAGTGCCTATATCTATCCCAAGTTCAAGGGACGAGGTGCAAATCAGGGCCTTTATCTTTCCAGCCTTGAAATCTGCCTCTGCAGTCTCTCTCGCTTCTCGGGACAGTGAACCGTGGTGAACCTGCACTGAAGGTTCGTCAATATAAAGCCTCAGCCTGAAAGCAATGTCTTCCGCAGCGCTCCTGGTGTTTACGAAGACGAGTGTTCCATTGTGCTTCTGGATCATGTCCCACATATACAGGATGGCTCCTGCATAACCTTCATCACACCCCATTGCTTCAGCAACTTCTTCAGGGGCCTTTGGTGGTATACCCACTGCTATTTCCATTTTCTTTCTCAGGCTGGACCTGACTATAGTTACATCTTTGGACGGCGACAGGAAATGCGATAGCTCCTTTGCGTTCCCAATAGTTGCGGAAAGGCCTATTCTCTGAAAATCTCCTGCGAGCTCCCTTAGCCTTTCCATGGCAATGGCAAACTGTGACCCGCGCTCATTCTGCGCGGCCTCATGAAGTTCGTCAACTACAACGTACTTCACGTTCTTTATAATTTCACGGAGCCTCTTTCCATTTAGCATGATCTGCAGGCTTTCCGGCGTTGTGATTAATATGTCTCCCGGGTGGTTTACTATTTCCCTTCTTGCCGATTCAGAAATGTCGCTGTGCCTTACCTGTACCCGGATTCCAAGTTCTTTACCGTACTTGATTAACCTGTCCAGCATATCCCGGTTCAAAGCTCTCAATGGCGTTATGAAAATTGTGGAGACTGGATCCGGACGGTGAGTTAGTATTTTGTGAAAAATAGGGAAAATCGCTGCCTCTGTTTTTCCTGTCCC
>JAJZKS010000268.1 GCA_021850835.1 Thermoplasmata archaeon | reverse complement strand
TTTCCTGGAAATACCTGAAAGAAGCCCCCTCAGTTTTGGCAGGAACTCTGTTGCATCAGTTTCTGCCTTTTCGTATTCCCGGGTGAAGATTTGGCCCTTTATTCTTTCAGAAATTGCCTTTTCGGCTCTTGTTACAATCTCAATGTGTTTGGAATACGACCCCTTTGCATCATCAGAATAGGTAAAGAGACCATGTTTTCTTAGTACAACTCCATCAGCGTCCCTGATTGCATCCATTCGGTCCTGAAGTGCCTTCGCCAGTTTGAAACCTGGCTGAATGTATGGAACAACAACTACATTGCCAAGAATAAGGCGGAGGTCTTCATCCTTGAGATCGGTGTTGGTGAGGGTTACTATGGAATCTGCATGGGTATGGTCCACGTACTTGAACGGAATAAATGCGTGCAGGAACGATTCTACACTTGGTGCTGGTTCACTTGGATCCAGTTTGCTCCTGCTGAGGTAATCCATCATTGTAAGGTCGTCCATGGAGCCGATGTTGCCTGCAGCAAGGAGGTCGGCCATCCTTAGGCCCGTGAAACCTTTTTCATCTATGTTTGCCAGATCAGAACCGCTTCCTTTTACCCTTAGAACTTCCAGTTGCCTTCCGGTGTGATCTTTTTCAGAAGTCTTGACTGATGTGTTTCCCCCGCCGTGGAGCACCAGCTCACTTTCTGCGCCAAGAAGCCTTGAAGAATATACCCTTAAACTTAAATCGCTGTTGTCCCGCGGTGAAGACCAACGTGGTTGCATGAATTGTGATGTTTCCAGATAATAATTAAATTCCGCCGCAAACCATAATCTTCCAATAAGAAGCACCAGTCAATTGGAAAAGCGCCCGAGCCGGGATTCGAACCCGAATCTGAGGCTCCGCAGGCCCCTAGGATATCCAGATTACCCCACTCGGGCAGGGTAAGCATAATCATGCATAGATAGAAAAATGTTGGTCTGTTAGCCTTAAGGTTTAATCATTCACTCGAATATACGATAGCATACATGGCACTCCAGAAGGAATATGATGTAGTCATCGTGGGAGCCGGGGTACTCGGTTCAGCCATTGCTTATGAACTCTCATTGACATTTGGGGGGAGCATAGCCGTAATTGAAAAAGAGAATGGAGCAGGCCTGCACACCTCTACCAGGAACACTGGGGTCATACACCGTCCATTCTACATGGAGCCAGAAAAAAAGAAACTGTTTGCAGAGTCTTCCCAGATTTCATACAGGATGTGGAAGGCGCTTGCAGTTGAGTTCGACCTTCCCTGGAAAGAGAATGGAACACTTGAGATTGCAACAAGGGAAACTGATCTGAAAAGCATTGATTCCTATGCAAAATGGGCCATCACAAATGGAATGCAGGAAGAAGAATTCAAGATACTTGGAAGCAGTGAGCTGAAGGAACACGAACCACTGGTAAAGGGCTATGGCGCAATTTTGAGCATAACTGATTCCTGTGTGGATTTTGGCTCTTTCACTTCAAGGGTTATGGAACTTGCAAAGTCCAATGGTGTAGAATTCATTTCCGGTTCCAGGGTCATCGATGCCGTGGAAACGCCTGAAGGTATCCGAATCAAAGCGGAGAATGAAAGCAAAAAGATTGTAGTTAAAGCAGGTTTAATGATTAACAGTTCGGGAGGTGATTCGCTTCCCCTTGCCCACAAAATGCATCTTGCAAAAAAATATGCGGTGCTGCATTTCAGAGGAGATTACTGGGTGGTCGGCGACAGTTATCCTGGAAATATGCGCAATAACATTTACACGGTCCCAAAGCATAAGAAATTCCCTTTTCTGGATCCTCACTTCATCCTTAGAGTTGACGGGAGGAGGGAACTTGGCCCAAATGCTGCCCTAGTGGCGACACCATATGACTATTCAGACCAACCTGATTCAGGCTCTTTGATGTTCAAGCTCCTTGAGAGACCCACTCTTCCAAAGATAAAATTGCTCACAAATTCTGAATTTCTCTCACTTGTTCGGAGCGAGTGGAAATCTTCGCGATCAAAGGATGAGATGGCCAGGAGGGTCAGGGAATTCATACCGGGGCTTGATACTTCTTATATCTCTGGAAAAGGGCTTTCAGGGGTCAGGAATTCCCTTATCGATTCAGGCGGTTTTGTACCTGAAGCCGTAATGGAAAGTTCTGACCACAGCATACATATACTCAATTACAACTCTCCCGGTGCAACAGGGGCGCCGGCATTTGCCTTGCATGTCATAAGGCTATTGAATGAGTCCGGGAAGATCACCCTAAAGGAAACGAGTTCGGTCCAAACTTCAGTCTGGAAGAGAGAAGTCGGGAACCTGTTGTGATATTTCGGTTTTCCTAGTTTGAAGTGGAATGTTGCCTCAGTCAATAAAGTATTCACAAACATTAGAATGTCTGTTGTAGAGCCCCATTAAGTAAGCTTGACTAATTTATTATTAAATAATAGATTGCAATAACAGTGCTATTGAGAGACAGACTTAGGGCACTTTCTTTTACTTCGCTCGCGCATTTCGCCAACGATGGAACTGCCTTGCTTTATCCAATTCTCATTACGTTTTATGAGAGCCT
>JAJZKS010000267.1 GCA_021850835.1 Thermoplasmata archaeon | reverse complement strand
TGGGCCGTTTGCAGCAACACCCAGTATTTTGCCACTTTCATCATAACAGGCAGCTAGTGTCTTTGTGGCCCCGCCGTCAACGGAAACATATGCCATTAATCTTGGAATATGCTGCAGTTTAATTTAGCTTGCCTTTGTGGAGGCTTCCATAGACAAGATTGTGGAAAAGCCTCCTGAATCTGAGGATATTGACGTTTTCCCTTGTCGGGTAAACCCTGTTGCACAGGATAGTTACGAACAGGCCTGTTTCAGGTTCGATGCAAATTGAGGGCCCGGTGAAGCCAGTGTGTCCCACTGTTCCAAAAGGAGTGTAGTCTCCAAGGAAGAATGAAAATCCAAAGGCAGGGCTGGGGTTTACAGGCCTCGGCTGCTTCACTATCCAACCCAGGCCGTAAGTGCCGTTTACATGCTGTGTCTGCGGACTCCACATGAGTTTCCTGGTGGAATCCGAAATAATCTCGCCGTCAAGGATGGAAAGCATCAGTTTCCTGGTGTCTGAAAGTGTACTGAACAGGCCTGCATGCCCAGCCACTCCATTGTTGTAGTAGGCTTTCTCATCGTGCACTTTTCCCCATACAAGGCCTCTTTCCTTTGTTTGCTCAGTGGGAGCGATCATATCTCTGCTGAATTCTGGATTGAAGGCGGTGTGCGTCATGCCAAGGGGGTGGAAAATCTCATCCTTTGCAAGCATATCAAGAGTTTTCCCGGATACCTGTTCAAGCATGAATCCAAGCAGGATGAAGTTCAGATCGCTGTATTCCTCCTGAGAATGCTGTATTGCCCTTTGGGCAAGGGTTCCTATAAGATTCTGGTAGGTTTCCCTGTCCTTTCCATACCTGTAAAGTGGAAAGTCCGGCTGCAATCCGGAAGTGTGGGTGATTAGTGATTTTACCGTAAGATTGGAGGCAGCATGAGCGGGATCAAATAGCCCAAGGGTTACAAGGCTGTCCTCCAACCCCAATTCCCCTCTCTCAAGGTATTTCATGACAAGAGTTGTGGTAACGAGAGGCTTCGTAAGGGAGGCAAAGTCATAAATTGTATCATCTGTGTACCTGAATTTCAGCTCAGGGATTTCCCCTTTTGTGTAGGTGAGGATATTTTCATGGCCCTTGTCGATTGAGACAGATATTCCCGGAGAAACTCCAGGTATGTTCTGGTCTACAAACCTCTTTACTTTACTTTCAAAGCCATTATCCATTCCATCACCCATGCAAGGTTATCCATTAGTGTCATTATGATACTTTTCACAGTTGAAATCTATTTCACAACCTTAGTCAGGTGCTGTGGGTGGTCTGGGTCCCCGCCAAGGCTTATTGACTTGTAATTGGCCATTATCTGAAGTGGCAGGGCAAAGAGTGCAGGAATATCATTCTCCTGAACATTTGCAAGCTGTATCTCGTCGCTCCCCTCAAGACCTATTCTTATGATGCTGCCTGTCAGTTTCCTCAACTGCTGAAGAACTGCCTCCACATCTTCACCCGGCCTGTGCAGAAGTATGACCGTGGTTTCATCATTCAGGGACTGTATCGGACCATGGAGGTATTCCCTGACAGGATAAGCTTCTGTTTCTATGGTTGCGGTTTCCTTGAATTTCAACGCACCTTCAAGTGCCAGTGCGTGAAGATATCCATTTCCAAGGACCACTACCTTATCTTTTATGGAACCTGCAATTTCAACTGCCTTATCTGCTCCATGCACCAGGTAATCCTGAAGCATTGAGTCGAGGGGGCTTTCCTCTGTGCCTTTTCCGTCCAGTTCCCGGGTAATCATGTTGATCGCAGCAAGTGCGGACACAAAGGTCTTAGTGGCCGCCAGAGCCCTTTCCAATCCTGCTTCAGTCACCAATGAGATATCAGACCCGACTGAGAGAGTGCTGTCCCTGGTGTTTGTTATGCAGACGGTTGAGAACCCTTTATCCCGGGCAGCATAGAGAGAATCCAGTATATCCCTGCTTTCTCCTGACTGGCTGATAAGGATTGCCGTAACTTCTCCATTCTTATCGTCAGGAAGGAAATGGGAGAATTCCGGTGCTTTCACTGTTATTGCAGGAATTCCCCTGTTTAGAAGCCTGATCTGGAAGACCATTCCTGCGTGGTAACTGGTTCCGCTTCCAACGATGTATACATATCTGGATTTCATGAGCAACTCAGAGGCATAAGCGCATTCCTGCCTGATGGATTCCATGGTTTTTCTTACTGCCTGGGGTGACTGGTTAATCTCCTTGAACATAATTGTGCCCTTCATCTTGGAAAGGGGATCAGGATCCATAGCCCCTGATACTTAGGTAAATTATATTGGTTCTCACACCATGTTGCTTTTTGAAAGGCAAGAATCTACTGAATTATGGGTATATATATGCTTTGCCAGTAGATGGTTTACTAATAAAGCATTTATATGATTACTGGATGCCGCATTAATGGTCAAATACAAATGGGTAGCACTTTCCAATACCACAATAGGTGTGTTAATGGCTACAATTAACGGCACCATCACCCTCATTTCCCTTCCAGCAATTTTCAGGGGAATCCAGTTAAGCCCTTTCGAGGCTGGCTCCTTTGTTTACCTCATATGGATACTCATGGGATTC
>JAJZKS010000027.1 GCA_021850835.1 Thermoplasmata archaeon | reverse complement strand
CAGGGGGACAATCCTGTAAAGTATTTGCCCATATGATAAATTGCCATTTTCCACCAACAGGTTCAACGTGATTGCGGTTATATTGCCGTTCCCCGTCGATTCTATGCTGATATTTCCCATGCTGATATCACTATTAACCGGATGCATGGCTTGAATTCCAAGGGGCACTCCAAGAAGCAGCACGGCTATAGACATTGCAATTGCTTTTTCTTTTCCACTGAAACTTACTCTTTTATGCTGCCTGCTTATGACCTCACCTTTTTCTGTTTTCATCAGTGCGGGAATGGCAAGTGCGATGATGGGCCAGAAGATTTCGTAATCAAGGAGGAACCTGTAATTGAAAAGAAAAATAATTAATGGAAAAGCAAGAAAAGCGAATCTTAACCTATCATAATATGAGATGTAAATGATCACAAATGATATTCCCAGGCACACGACCATGGCAGTAAAGAATTCTCTAGAGAGTGGGAGTATTCCGAGAAAACCCAGTTGGGAAGGGCCAAATCCTATGCCGATGAGCGGGAGGAGCCCGGGTGATGCCAATGCATGGAAAAAAGAGGAGGGATCACTGGCTATAAATGGCAGATTAGGCAAAAGGAATGCTACAGCCGCAAAAGTAGACCACTCAATTCCTGCCTTCCTTCCATTTTCCTTGAAAATAAATATGAGGAAAAAAGGGAAGGATACCCATGGAATTTGCTTAACTGCTAGAGCTAACCCCATAGAAAGCCCAGAGAGTACGGGTTTTTTATAGGATGAAACTGAAATGAGCATCAGGATTGCCCACAAGATGTCAGGGTAGCCGAGTCCAGTTTGAATTAGGTATGAAGGATTTAGAAGAAGGATAAACACGGGAAAGAGTGTAAGCAGTCTGTATTTTAAGCCTGAGTAAAGAGAGAAAATCATCAGGGCAGGCACAACATAAAGAGGAAGAAGAGTAGCTGAAGGGCTTATTCCAAGAATCTGGGCAGGGATATAGGAATAAATCGAAAGGGCAGGGTAACTGAGGCTGGTTACCAGCCCTCCTGTAAGCAGTGGCGTACCAATGCTCAAAGGAAAACCGGGGATGGATGATTGTATGAAACTGAAAACTCCAGATGTGTTCGTCACAACATAGGGATTTAATCCTTGAAGTGTGAGGTGAGCGGAGTAGTAGTCCAACAACATCTCATCGGTAGGGAATTTTGGTGACCCAATCCAGAATGCGATGGCCCAGGTAAGGGTCAGGGCAGCAATGGGAATATAAAACAGCCAGGTAAGCTTTCTTGAAGTTTTGGTCTCTATCAAATGAAGTATTCCCAGTATTGCTAGAGATGACCCTGTCGCTATAACCAGCATCACTTCGTAATTAAATGATATGGCGCCGTGATGCTCCATGCCTGAAAGAAAAGCTGGAACCAGGAGATATAGGGTATAAGCCAGAAAGCCAAGAGGAATAAGTTTTATGGGAAGTTTGCCACCAGATGCCTCTGTCTCAATCCTAGACCAAATTTTCTGAGTGAAATTCAGTATGGGTCCGGGAAGCTTGGCTGCAAGTCCACTAAGAAGAAACAGGAAACCGAGGAAAATGAAAAAAGACTCCAGTGCGATCAGCAAAATGCCCTGATAACCAAACTCGCTCCAGAGGATCTGTGGAATTGCAATTAGTGCGGAACTAATCGAGATGAATGCAAACCTGATAACGAGAATTAAATTTTCTTGGCTCCCATTCACTTCTCACTTTCCCTCCAAACGTAGAATGTTGAGGAGAGATAAGTTACGAGGAAAGCACATACTATTCCCACAAATTGTGCGATTCCAATACCATAAATGCTTCCTTTATTGATAATGCCACTGGTTAACAGGATGTAGAAGATTCCAGCATTAACTCCTATTCCAAGCAAGCTGAAGAAATTGAATCTGGCGAGCCTGAATAGAAATGTGGTCTTTCCCGTTGTGGGCCTTTTCTTGAAAGTGAATCTATCATTAAGCACGAAGTTGGAAACCACGCTGGCCTCCACTGCAAGAGGGCTGGCAGGGAATCCCATATAGCCATAGAGAAGGAAAAGTATGAGGTAGTTTACAAATACCCCTGATATTCCCACAATGACATACCTGCCAATGTTACCCTTCTTGAAAATTAGTGAGGCGAAATTTCCGATGTCATTGAATTTAAGCTTGCTCTTCCCCTGAGACCTTTTCACAAACTTTATTGGATATTCGCACACTTTGAACCCATTGCCGATAAGCCTTCTCAGGATGTCAATCTGGCCAGCATATGACGGGCTTATTGGCTCTACAAAATTAGAATCGAGCAGGAATTCCATGGCACTGGCTGAGTAAACCCTGTATCCACTTGTAGCATCCCTTACTTTAGCAGAAAATGTAGATCTGAATGCTATGTTGCCTCCAATGCTGATGAGCCTTCTCTTTATTGAATCTCTGTTCTTTCCGCCGGGGACATAACGGGAGCCAACCACAAGGTCTGCCTGTTTTTCTGAGGCGGTTTTGAGAAGTTCAGAGATATAAGATGGATTGTGGGAAAAGTCAGAATCCATAACAACGGCATATCTGCATGTTGGAGGAAGCCTCTTGAACCCTTCCAGAATAGCGGATACCAGACCCATCCTCCTGTGACGCTCCACCAGATGAACATTGCCCCACAGTGCGCATATCTGCTGAGTTCCATCGGTACTTCCATCATCCACAACGTATACTGTGTAATCTTCCAGTTCGGGAAGTAGGTTTTCCAGATTTGCCCGTTCGTTCACGACAGGTAGTATTATGGCAACACTGTCAACCTTAGGACCTGCCATTATTATTCTAAACTGTTATGTATCTTTAGGTTTAAAACTTTGGGCTGTAAAGTCGGAAAAAGTTTACAAAAAGCGTATTCCTCAAGATTTTTCAACTCCCCTATAAAGATATTTATAATCTTCTCCTATCCAATCTCGATTAACATGTCCACAGACATCTCACAATTGAGATTTGGCGAAGAACTCATCAAGAGGGGATTTGCCAAAATGACAAAGGGCGGCGTCATCATGGACGTAACCACTGCAGAACAGGCGAAAATCGCCGAGGATGCCGGTGCAGTATCAGTTATGGCTCTTGAAAGAGTTCCAGCGGATATCAGGGCAGCTGGGGGTGTTGCCAGAATGGCTGACCCTGAAAAGATCAAGGAGATTCTCAATGCAGTTTCAATACCAGTAATGGCAAAGGTAAGAATAGGCCATATTTCAGAGGGATACACGCTGGAAGCCCTCGGAGTAGACATGCTAGATGAAAGTGAAGTTCTTACCCCGGCGGATCCGTTCTTCCATGTTTACAAGAAGCAGCTAAAGGTACCAGTAGTATGTGGTGCTAGGACTCTGCCAGAAGCAGTGAGAAGAATTGTCGAAGGAGCCGCCATGATTCGGACAAAAGGGGAAGCCGGGACAGGAAATGTTGTGGAGGCAGTAAGGCATATCAGAATGGTCAATGAAGAGATCGGGATAATTAAAGACCTTAGCCAGGAGGAATTGAAAAAGGTTGCAGAAAAGATTGCTGAGAACTATTGCGTTCTTAGGAAAACTGCGTCCCAGGATCTCTTTGGTGATGAAAATTATCTCACAGGGTACAACCTCTTTTACGGACAGAATCTTGAGAAGATGGAGGCAGAAGTTCTTAAGGTCCTTAAGGAAGTAAGAAAGCTTGGCAGGCTCCCGGTCGTAAACTTTGCTGCAGGTGGAGTTGCGACGCCAGCTGACGGTGCCCTGATGATGAAACTTGGCATGGACGGAGTATTTGTTGGAAGCGGCATATTCAAGTCTAAAGATCCTGAAAGGATGGCAAAGGCGGTTGTAGAAGCTGTTGAGAATTATGAGGATTACAAGATTATAGGCGGAGTTTCCTCTGGACTAGCTGGAATGCAGGGTCTGGACATTGAACAGATGCCAAAGGAAATGAGGCTCCAGGAAAGAGGTTGGTAATCCATCTATAGTTTGCTTGACACTGCACTAATACTAGCCATACTGGCAGTACTGTTTGTAGTCTCCAGAATGTTCAACATATTTGACCTTAAAGGAACTACAGCTGCTCTAGTGGTTGGTCTTATCGTTGCCTTCTTTGGTTCAATCCAATGGCTCATTGTCTTACTGGTGTTTGCCATAAGCTCGCACTTTGCCACTAAAGCCTTCTTTGAAATCAAGAAAAAACAGCATGTGCAGGAAGGGGTAGCTGGCGAGAGGCGAGTCTCCAATGTCTTTTATGCTGCACTCATCGGGATAGCCATTGCTTCAATTAACCTGGGCAGTTTGCTGTCGCATTCCATCTATTTCCATTATTTTGAATTATTTTCCATATCACTCGCAGTTGTTAATTCAGACACTTTTGCATCTGAAATAGGGCAAATCGACAAGAAAGTATACATGATTACAAACTTTAAGAGAACAACGCCGGGAATAAATGGGGGAGTCTCCCTGACAGGAGAAGCAGCAGCCCTCCTTGGAGCGTTTATTGTTGCAATTTCATATGGATTGCTCAGCGCATCGTCCGGGATAAGCGTTGAGAGAATCCTTATGGTCGGTGCACTTGGATTCCTTGGATGCCAGATTGATAGCATCCTTGGCGCTGCTTTTGAGAACCGGAACAAGTTAAGTAAAGGAGAGGTTAATTTTCTTGCTTCCTTACTCTCCGTCCTGATTGCAATACCAATCCTACTGTTTGCGTTCTAATTCTCGTTCATTGGATAATGTTGCTGATGGAGGGTACAATTCAGCGATTAATTAGAATAAAAAGATAGAACTTTATGGACATGTCAAATTTAAAAAAAGATGAATTCACTGCTTTGAAAGCAGTATGAAACCATTAGAGGAATCCGATCCTGCAGCCGCATTAATTACAACAAATAGACTCTGGCCCGTGACCATGAGTTTCAGTGCTGTGGTGTTGAGCTGCAAAGTAAAGTTGAACTCATACTGTCCGCCAGAATAAGTAACATTCTTGGTGAAGGACTGGAACATCTGATAAGTTATGTTCTGGTAAGTATAGCTCTCTGCCAGCCTTGAGACATTCTGCGCAATTGAACTGTTAACAGAGGAATTCAAGGTGATGCCTGACTTCTCAGTCTGGTTCAAAGTTTGATTGTACAGTTTGTCATAAATTGCACTATAAGTTGAATTGTATGCGCTTAGATTCAGCACATTAGGCGCTATGACTGTCAGATTCATTGCTCCTGAGGCCGTAGTGTCCGTAATAGTCATGGTGAAACTAATGTTGGTTGTAGTGTCGCTGACATTGGCCGTATAAGTCTGATTGGATGCATTATAAAATCCGCTTCCCCCGCTGGAGGCAATTCCCTTGATTGATGTTCCAGAAGCCTGGGTAGGAATAAGTTGAGATGTCCCAAAAGCTCCTCCAATTATAATAACGGTTATGACCAGGAACCCGATCCATCCTTTCATGTTGCTTGCCATTTTACTTTCAAACTCCTATTTTCTTTGATTTAATATCGTCCAGTTTACTCTCGCTGAATCTTGCCAAAAGGGCAAGGTGCTCTTCTCCAAGTGCTTCTCTTATGAGCCTTATTCGGCTCTTTCTTTTGAGAACCATCTTAAAACTGCTGGTTTCACCTATAAGTACCTTTGATTCGCCCAGAAGATCAGATGCAGGAAAGACATAATCACAGTTTATACCTTCAAGAGCCTTTCTAACATCAGTTTTCAGAAACTTTGATGACGTAAGTGAGCCGCCCATTGCAAACATATACTGCTTTGTGAACCCTATCTTTGCTTCAGGTGCACATACAATTGTGTCACAAAGCAGTGCAAGTTCGTATCCTATGTCTATTGCATCACCATTCACAATAGCATAGATTGGTTTTTCTATTGAGTATATTATGGAAGCCAGAGCTCTCATTGAATTGAGCATTTCAATTGGATCTTCCCACCCGAGAAGCTCTGCTGCAAAGAAATCATTCTGGCCAGTTATGGCAATACTCTCTACAGAACTGTCAATGGAAGCTGTACTCAGAGCCATCATGAGTTCATCAAGTGTTTGCTTCCTTATCTTACCGGATGCGGAACTTCTTAGGACTATTAGCCCTACTTCGTCCTCTCTCCAGAAGGAGATTTCTTCAAACCCTTTTACCCTGATATCACTCATCGTAGAACGCTGCCCTGTAAATTCTCATAATTGTGCCAGCAAAAACCAGGATAAACCCGAGCCCGATTCCAAACTCTGCATTTGAAACAGCCCCGATTGGATCCAGCTGCATAATGAGATATATGATCACAATTGTGCCAACAGTGAGAAGTGCGGACAGGATCACTGCCACATTCTTGTTGAGGTGGAAAGTGTTCTCACTCTCTACCTTCTTCTCATGTTCAAGCGACATGTTGGCGGATTTCATAGTTCCAACGGCCCCAAAGACCATTACCCCTCCTGTGAACAGTGAGGTTACTATGTTGAGCCCACTTGTATGAACCAGTGTTGCTGTGAAATTCTGGCCAAAGTTGTATGCCGCAAACATCAGTATGAACAGGAATACAAGGAATGATGTGGTTATCTTGCTAGTGCTTACCTTGAATTTTCCTTTCTTGAACAGGCGGGAAAGTACTGTGACCCCAGCGACAACTATGACAAATGGAGGAATGAATACTGCTGCCACCTCCCAGTTTGGAATCTGCACACCGGGTGTAAGGGCCCCCCACGCCGAAAGTATTGACATGTAAAGGATCCCAAGTATTCCAAATGAGGTAACCAGTGGTCTTGAAAGTGGGTGGAGGTCGTCTGTGGTATCTATGAATGGCAGCAGGAGGAAGTAAACTAGTGGGACTATTCCGAACACTGCCGTTGCGGCAAGTGCAGATAGTGCCCCGGCTGCATTGAACATTTCAAAGTCAACTGCCTTGTATACAAATAGAAGGAACCACGGTGGATATGCAGGAACATAAGCAGCTAGAGGGCTGCTTGGTGATACTTGGGGGAATGGCGAAAACAGTGCAGGTACATTTGGTAGTAAAGCAATTACGGAAGGTATAAGCATTAACAGCCCGAAACTGTACATTGCCAGTTGTGTCATGAACCCGAAGTTGTAAGGGTACCACTTCCTGTGCTTTTCTTCTTCGGTGTCAACCGCAGGTGCCTTGTGGTTCACATCTTTGTGTGATGGCATTATTCCATTTGCTTCTGCCAGCCAGAAGTGTGCACCAAAGAGTACTCCAATGAGCAGTACAAGGATTACGTGCCAGGCAAGCATGTGAATGAATAAACTAGTTGAAGTGCCGTTTCCAAAGAATATGGCTTCAAGAGAATTCCCCAAGAAAGGTGTTGCCTGGGCTATTCCTCTTCCCACATCTGTTGCATCTGCAGAAAGAACGTCGCCAGTCATTGAATATCCGAAGAAACCAACTCCGACGGTGATTGCAAGCAATAGCACTCCAATTATCCACTGGAGCTGCCTCGGTTTCTTGTAAGAACCGAAGAAGTAGTTCCTGTACATGTGCACATAAATTAGGAAAATCATTGCATACGCACCATAAAGGTGTGTAGTGAGCATGAAAGAGCCGAATGGTATTGATGTGATTATTGCTTCTGTGGATAGATATGCTTCTGATGGATTGTAATACAGCAGGAGCAACAAGCCGGTTATAATCTGGTAGACAAAGGCCATGCTGATAATTGCGCCCGTCCAGTACCAGATTCCTCCCCTTTTCCTCATGTAATCGGGCACTTTCTTGAGCGGAAGTTCCTCTATATGCATGGGATCGGGACCTAGGATGTCGTCCACTTTTGGGATTTTGACCAATTTAAATTTACTTTGAGCCATTTAAAAAACCTCTTTAAGCCCCCGCAACGCTAACCTGTGAAACCTTTGTGGTTGTTGTTCCGCTTGGAAATGGCGTTCCGCCTTCAAGGTCACTGGGTTTTCCATATATTGTCGGGCCAAGCATACTTCTTACCTTGTAAGTGTCAGTGATAGGGTCAAAATCCAGCACAACATTGGGTAGCGGCTTCACTGTTGGACCGGTAACAACTGCTGCCCCCTGGGCCGGATCGTATGTACTGCCATGGCAGTTGCAATGGATAAAACCGGTGGGGCTGCTAAGTGACGGGTGCCCGGGAATTGCTGACCCTCCACTATAGTAGTGGATAATTGGGGGAACACATCCGAGATGCTGGCATATTGCGCTGAAAGATACTACCGAGCCATAGGGGCCCACTCCACCAGGAGACCTGAATACCGCGCCAGTTGCAGGTATAGTGACATTCTGCGGAGTTACTCTTACATCATTGTTGCTCGTATCTCCCAATCTTAACAGAAAATTTGGATCATTGTCCAGTGGGTAATAAAAGATGTAAGCTTTTGTGCTATTTACCTTAATATCTGGGGTGTGTATGGGGGCGCCAGTTGCTTCGTCAACGAGAGTGAGTGTGGGAAACGAAGTAAGACCGGCGGCAGGAGTTATAAGATTCCTGATAACGCCATTTGCGACCCCAACGACTGCGGCTCCCGCGGAAACTACGATCATTGCCTTCAGGAAATTCCTTTTTCCCTGATCTATTGGCTCATCGTCCATGGAAGATGAATAGAACTACTGTATAAGTTTTTTTAGATTTTTCAACTGTTTACCTTATAAAACTGGCAATTAGGTAATACCTTAGATAATGAAAAAGGATTTTTAGATTTCTGGATATCTCGAAATCCTAATATACTGGTACCAACTGTATATGCATGGAAAAAAATACGGAAAGAGAAGAGACTGAAAACGAAGAGACCAAACAGAACATTTCAGTTAAAGGAGTAAGAAAGGATATATACGGGAGAATTCTGAAACTGACAAGAGACACGGGACAGACACTGGGAGAAATTACAAACGAGGCTTACAGAACATTTCTTTCCGGAGTAGAGGGGGCCAAACATCTTTCCAAAAATTTCATAGAGGGCGCCACCAAAGGTTCTGTGAAGTACATAGAGAACATCAAAACCCTTACCATAAATGGAGAGGATTTGGCAGAGATATCCACAAAAATCGTATTCAGGAACATCGACACATTGATATTTGAAGATATAAACACAGATGATATTACAAAGCACGTGGAGAGCCTCACTAACATAAAAGTCATAGTGATTCCAAAGTCGGTAAGCAAGGCATCTATTCTACTCAGATCCACTCTCATAGATGAAGTGAGGATATCCAAGTAAGCAGTAAATGCATGAAAATAATATATTCCCAGTGAATACGTGAACTTGCTTATAACAGGGCTCGTAGTCTAGTGGTTATGATACCGCCCTTACAAGGCGGTGGTCACCGGTTCAAATCCGGTCGGGCCCACTTTTTTCCATCCTTGTATTCCAGATATGTTGCTCTTAGGGCTTAAGTATTGCATTTTTCAATTGCCTTGCAACCTGATCAGGAAGTTGAGAGAGAAATACCGGGAATGCTTCCTAGTTAGCCATTCAATAATTAAATTATATCTCACTGATAGATCACATGTTCAAGAATAGGAAAGATGCAGGCCAGAAGCTATCTTTGCTCCTTAAAAAATATCAGGGGAGGAATATTATCGTATATGGCTTGACAAGAGGAGGAATTCCCGTGGCTTATGAGGTTGCAAGATTCCTGAATGCGCCTTTGGAAGCTTTCATTGTGAAAAAGCTCGGTGCACCCTTGCAGGAAGAACTTGCCCTTGGTGCCGTCACAGAAGGGGAGGAGCCGTGTGTTTACTATAACAAGGAAATTCTCTCACACATGCATCTTCATGAAAATGATTTGAAGTCAGCTATCCAAAGGAAAATGGCTGACATTAAGGAATTGCAGAAAAAAATCAGGCCAGAGGACAAAATGCTTCTGGCTCCGGAAGCAACTGCCATCGTTGTGGATGATGGTATTGCAACCGGTTCCACCATGAAGGCCGCGCTCAAATTCTTCAAAAAAATAGGGCAGTCCAGGATAATTGTCGCAGTACCCGTGGGACAGAGATCCGTATTAGAAGAATTGAGAGAATCTGCTGATGAGATAGTTTGTGCGGAGCCTGTACTGTATATGGAGGCGGTTGGAGAATTCTATGAAGATTTCAAACAGGTGGAAAGTGATGTTGTCCTCGCTATCTTGGATGAAGCCAGAAAAACAATTACAAAAAGGAATTGATTTTCATTGGCCCTTGCGGCGGTGTTTTCCCGAATAGTAATGCCAAATCTTTACCGCTTCCATCCAGAATGTTGCAGCTGCAGTACCGGCAATTACCAGTACCCAGTCAAATGCAGTAAGGTCAGCTGTATGCAAAATCAACTGGAGCGAGGGGAAGATTGTTATTATGAATAAGGTGATGAACACGAGTATCCCCCATATCAGTACAACTTTGTTTGAAAAGAATCCCTTGACTGATACGGGTTCCCTTTCAGTCCTTAGATTTTGCGCGAGAAACAGTTGAGCAATAACCCAAGCAGCGAAAGCCGCAGTCTGTGACCTTTCAAGATCCCCAGAAGTCTGTACCAGGAAAAAGTAGATTCCAAAAACTGCCCCGGCAATAGCCAGCGACGTAAGGGTAACATATGCCAGCGTACTGGTATTGATGAAAGATGACTTGGCATTTTTCATCCTGGTTGTCATAATGCCAGATTCCTCCCTCTCATAAAGGAAACCTCCGAGGGCGGCCACATCCAGGAGAAGCTCCAAGATTATGATCTGGATTGGTGAAAACGGGAAAGGTATCGAGACTATAAGTGGAGCAAAGAGAATCATTACGAGGGAGAGTTTTATGCTTACCTCATACTTAATGCTCTTTTTTAGGGTATATAGTATTTCACGGCCTTCGTGAACAGCTTCCACGATTGTTGAAAAATTATCGTCAAGAAGAATCATGTCGGATGCCTCTCTTGCTACCGCTGTCCCCCTGATCCCCATGGAGATCCCTATCTCAGCGCGTTTCAAAGCTGGAGAGTCATTTACTCCATCTCCAGTTACAGCTACTGTTTCACCCTTTTCTTGCAGGAGCTTCACTAGCCTGAATTTATCCTCTGAGGTGATCCTCGCAAATACAGAGACACGATCCAATTGGCTTTTGAGTGATGAATCATCCATTCTCGCAAGTTCATACCCGGTCAAAACTGCCCCTGCAGAATTTATCCCTACTTTGTCCGCTATGGCCCTTGCAGTCCTGGGATGATCTCCGGTCAACATTATCACCTTGATCCCAGCATTCTGGCATGCAAGTATAGAGTTCTTGACTTCTTCCCTAGGAGGGTCAATAAAGCTGATTAGCCCAAGATAGTTCAAACTGCTTTCAACATCATTCCTTTCTGTGCTGCTTTTTTCCAGCTTTTTATAAGCAACACCAATGACCCGTTCACCCTTGGAGGAGATTTCCTCGACTTCCTCGAGCACAAGTGCAGCCAAATCTTCCTTCAATGCGTTGCCTGATGAATTGGAATTGCCACTTGTATCAAGTCTATTCAGGATTGCTTCGGGTGCCCCGCTTGTGAAAATAAAAATTTCCTGGGATAGATTCTCATAGATATAAGATGACAGTTTTAGGTTATTGTCAAATCCAAATTCTTCCAGAAGCCTGTATTTTTTATCAATGTTCATGTTTTCAGGCCTTTTGGATATGAAATAATTGTAAACGGCTGTTTCCATAGGGTCTCTGCGGGAAGTCTCATAATCCTTTGAGTAGTTCAAAGTCCCTGTGGCAAGAATAGCCGCTTCGTCCATGAAGTCCGGTTGAAGCCCCGGGCTGACAGTTGAAGGATCAAAGTATACATTCGACACTGACATCTTGTTTTCCGTTAAGGTACCGGTTTTGTCTGTGGCAATGACCGATACACTGCCTAATGTCTCAGCTGCCCTGAGATCCTTGACGACTGCCTTATGCTTGGAAAGGGAAAATGCACCAATGGCAAGGGTTATGGAAACAATGACAGGTAACTCCTCCGGAACGGTTGCGAAAGCCATTGAAAGCCCTGTAAGTATCATTTCGCTTATGGACTGACCTTCGAGGTATCCCATCAAGGGAACAATTACACTGAAAATTACAGCCATTGATGCCAGTACCGTAATAAGTCTTGAAAGTGAGTCCTGTAGGGGAGTCTTTTTCGACCCTTCCTTTTCGGTGAGGATAGCTATGGTGCCAAGTTCTGTATTCTTACCTGTTGCTGTTGCAATGAATTTTCCTGATCCCTGCACCACCATTGTTCCGGAGAATACAATGTTGGTAAGTTCGGCTATAAGCCCTGATTTTGGCGTAGAGTCGGCATCTTTGAGAACATAAAATGACTCGCCAGTGAGAGAGGATTCATCAACTTTCAATGTGTG
>JAJZKS010000026.1 GCA_021850835.1 Thermoplasmata archaeon | reverse complement strand
TTGGCTATGCCGCTGGCAATGTATGACTTCGGAGGGATAAGGGTAATACCAGACCTGGCAGAAGAGTCCAAGAAGAAGGAACATGTAACAAAAGCGGTAATCCTAACAGTTATAATTGAAACACTGATTTACATTTCCATAGCGTTTGCAGTCCTTTCAAGCATAAACTGGGGTGCTCTCGGAATCACGCCAGGAAACTGGACCGCACTGGAAAACTATTCTCATGGAACAAACCCATTCTTCATATTCGCCCACTCAAACGGGCTTGAGGCAATATTCATAATAGCAGTTGTCGCCGGGCTTCTGTCCCCGTTTGTAACAGGATACATATATCTCGGAAGTGGAACAAGAATTCTGTTTGCCATGGGAAGGACGGGATTTGTAGGCAACTTCATGAAGACTCTCCACAGCAAATATGCCATCCCAATATGGTCTCTCATAGTGTTCGCTGCAGTTGGCGCATTTATTGTGCTGGTATCGGCACCCGCCCCGAGCATTTACAACCTTATTGACTATGCAGTGGATGCTGGCTATATTGGATTCATCACAAACCCTGTTGCATTAATGGCTTCCCGAAGGCAGGACACTACCAAGGAACACCATATGTACAGGGGCATGTCAATAGTTGCACCCATAGCAATGGGGCTTGCTTCCCTGATCATATTCTGGGACGGCTGGACTTCAATCGTGTATTCACTTGAGATAGTTACTGGCGGAGTTGTACTGTTTGGGATAATAAGTTGGTTCACAACAAACAAGGAGAAGATGAACTGGTTCAACTCACTATGGTACATCCTCTATCTGGTTTTCATGGTTGTCATAATTGGCATTTCATCCGACGGTCTTTACAATTACCTGTCTTTCACGGTGGGAACTGTAATTACTGGCATAGTCACTGTTGCTGTGTTCTATCCGTTCGGTGTCCTGACTGCCCTTAAGGAAAAATATTCACACCCTGAGTACACAGAAGCAGTTAAACAGGAAGTTGGCCAGCCACAAACCAGCCAATAATTTTTTTTTATAAATTTTCTATTTTATATACTCAATTTTTAGAAAGACTTTGTAATGCCAATTTTTTCAGAGAGTACGTATGGCATATCGGAAGCGGCAATCTCCTCCCACCACTTCACGTTCTTTGTTTCCCTGGAAATTCCAGTAATACCACTTAGCACATTGGGGATGGAATCGCTAATTCTTATGCCAGTCACAGAACCTTGAATTTCACCGTTTTTTACGTAGAAAGCCCCATCTCTTGGTACAGTGGAGAAAATGGCATTCCTGTAGTCCTGGTATCTAGTATACCAACAGTTGTTGATCAATATTCCTTCATCCAGTTCCGAAATCATTTTGGCTGCAGATTCTGCGCCAGGCAATATCTTAAGCTGCCAGGCTCCAGGAGAGAGGATTCCGGCATTACCTGTTGTCCTGGTGCCGGCATGAACGGAAGTTGAAAAGGAATGCATGTAGTTTTTCAGGATCCCGTTCTCAATAAGCATATTAAGGCCAGTTCTGGTAGCTTCATCATCACAGGCCCTGTATCCGACCCCCATTGAATCTAGAGGGTCATCCACAAGAGTGAAAGTATTGGAAGAAACCTCCTTGTTCATAGATTCAGAGAAGCAGCTCAAACCCGTCTCCACAGAATAATACGAAAGGAAGCCGGAACTGTATGACATGAGGTTGCCGATAACATACGGGGACATCAGAACATCATATTTTCCGGGATTCAAATCCACTCTGGCAGTGGACAATGATAATGGTTCAGCGGACTGTCGCCCTATCTCGCTAATCTTCCCCGAATCCACTTTCTGTTTTAACCCAAAATGCCTGCCCTCTTGCCCCGTATCGTTTCCCTTGAAGGATCGGATTACAACCTCGAGTCCACCCGTTGTGTAGGTGCACTGGTTGTATTTTGTCCTTACCTCAACTGTATTGGTCCTGTTGTACAGTAAGCCAGCTGCTCTCTCGGCCCCTGCTTCCAGTGAGGAGTTGACGACTTCTTTGGACAAATCCTGCAGGTCATAGTCAATACCTGCCAATTTCTCAACCCTGTAACCTTCCTGCGGTTCGGGGTTAATGCCTTCAAATGAAGGATTTTCCGGGATCTTGCCCGCAAGTTCCCAGAGAAGTTCAATGCTGGAATCAAGTCGGCCTGGATCCTTCACACTGGTTGTAACTGTCTTTTTGCCTCTTGAAGCAAAAATTACAAGTGTGGAGTGGTCCCAGATATTGTAAAGGTCCTTGCTGTTTCTGGAAAACCTTACTTGTTCGGTCTTGGAGGATGAGAGTTCTGTTGCATATTCATCAAAGCCCCTGGATTTCAACTTGTTCATGGCTTTGTCCAGGTCAAACAGGCTCATTGTAGATAGACCTCCCTGAGACGCATGTGGGGGCCACCCATCCAGACATCCACTCCCTGTTCGGGGTCTCCTTTTCCGCACATTCCTGCGCTGAACTGCAGGTCATTTCCTATGGCATCAACTGAACTGTAAAATTTGATGGTGTTGGTTTCTATGGTCGGCCTTCTGACCCTGCCGGATATATCACCATCTGTGATGAGATAAGCCTCTTTTCCCACATATTTCTCATTAAACCTGATGTCGTCTATGTTCCACTCAGTGAAGGACTTTATGTAAACTCCTCTCCTCACGCCGTCAAACAAGTCATCAAATTTGTAGTCACCCGGTTCAATGTAGGTTGTGCTCATCCTGGCCAAGGGTTCCAGATTCCATGAAGACGATCTTCCTCCCGCGTTGGATTCAATGCCAAGTTGGGCTGCGCTTTCCCTGTTAAGGATGAATTCATTCGTTTCACCTTTCTTGTATAGGTATCTCTTCCTGGAAGGAATTCCCTCATCGTCGTATCTGTAAAAACCGAAACTGCCATCCATAGTAGGGTCATCCACTACATTGACCACAGGAGATCCTATCCTGAGTGGAAATTCCTTCCCAGTGAGGAAAGATTCACCAGCTTGCGCACCCTCTCGCCCTATGATCCTGTCATACTCGGTGGGATGGCCGCATGATTCATGTGCGACAATTCCTGAAATTTCTGGCCCAACGATAATGTCAAACTTGCCGGGGTTGATTCTCGGCGCAGCAGCAGACTGATGGAGCTCATTTATGTCCTGTTCTATCCTGTCCCTCAAATCTAGTTTCTCAATGTATTCGAAACCGGAAGAAGATCCAAATTGCTCCGTGGACTGCTCAAATTCTCCACTTTCCACAACTCCCACAAGGTAGAAATAAAAAACCCTGGAAATTTCCCCGCTGATTTCAGAACCCGTAGAGTTGACATAAAGCTGATTTATCCGCTTGTCTACCATGGAATTGACTCTGACGGCAGCACCCGAACTCTCCATTGCAGCATCATTTTCCCTTACAATGGCGACCCTGTCCTCTATGGAATAATCCTCAAGCTTCTTCCTGGCTTTTACCTTCCAGCTGTCCCTTATGGGGTCGCCTTCATATATCCTGTTCTTTCCTTCAAAATTTGATTTTTCAATTGCCCTGTCTATGGACTCTTTTACACGGTTCCAGTCATTTGAATCGCTATATGCCATGCTTATAGACCTGTTTACAACCCTGACTGCATATCCGCGCTCTGAACCAAAATTCAAGCCCTGGAATTCACCATTCCTGAAACCAACCTGGTTTACAACGAGATCCATATACCTTGCCTCTGCAAATTTAGAGCGGGAAGAGGCATAGTCAAGGATCTTGTGGATGAGGTCGCCATCCATTTCTTATTTGTCCCTCCTTTTAGAGAGCCTGTTGTCATAAGTTTCCATAATGCGGTCAATACATTTCCCAAAGTTCCAGTCGTAGTCGTTTATTGCCATGCTTACGCTTCCTCCAACAAGGCGCGTTCTCACAGAAAACTTGGTCCTGCCCTCGCTGTGGTACTTTGCAACATGGAAATCCATGTGTCCGCCTTTTATCCCTGCAAGCATAGGCAGCCTTGTTACAAGCTTGCTGGCGTTGTGGTACAGAATATCGTATAGGTCATCATCCCAGGGTTCAAGGCCAGAGACCTGAATCAGGATCCCGTCTTTGCCACCTCCGGTATCTATAACACCAAGTATGTCAGAGGAACCAATTACGCCAGCCACCTTGTTTGAGCTATCAACAACCGGTATTGCCCTGATTTTGTTTCCTACAAGCAGGGAAGCACACTTTTCCACAGTCATGTCAGGTTCAGCCTTTATGTGCATCAAGCCCAGCGATCCGATTTTGACTGCTGCCTTCTCGGCTTCTCCCGCAACTTCACCAGTGGTAACCCTTTCAGTGGAATTCAACAGCCTGTCCTGTGAGATCTGGTCAACCCTGAGAATCCCCAGAAAGTTACCGGTGGAGGAGACCACAGGCATTTCTGATTCGTCAAGTGACCGGAATTTCTCAAGTGCCCTGTGAACAGGTTCGTCTTCCTGTACCAGGACCGGATCTGAAGACATTACCTCAAAACACTTCATCTCAAAGGCTGGAACAACCTTATGGAGGTTCTTGAGTATATCTGTCCTGGAAAGGATCCCGGACAGGTGGCCTGACTCAACCACAGGAAGTGCCGCTAATCCACTATCCCTGAGGAGTTTGACTGCGGACTTCACATCAGTGTTTGGGGTGAGTTTAGCAGTCTTAATCATGAAGGACTCTACCTTAGAATTGCTGCGAATGCTCCTTCTTCTTAGAATTTCCCTGTAGCTCAGCATACCTGAGTAACGTTTGCCATTCAATATGGGGACCTGATGGATGCCGGTGCTTCTCATCTTTGAGAGTGCATCCGCCACTGTGGAGGTTGAAGGCAAAGTTACTAGATTTTTGGAGGTCATGATCTCCGAGACCTTCACTCTGGCTCACCCCAATAGGAAATATTCAACCCTGAAACGTAGTCACCAACTTCCCTGGAAACATCTTCTCCGGCTAAAGCCCTGTTCATGAAGTCAGCAACCTTTTCCATGTTGGTGACTCCCATCCTTGTAACTTCGGCGGTTCCAACCCTTCCTTCCCTGTCAATGACAATCCTGTTCTTTTCAAGCAATTCGCTGAATTTCCTGAAATTAAGGTTCTTCTTTTCCAGGGATTTCTGTGATAAGCCAAGCTGGTGGGTCTCGGAATACCATGGGCCGTATAGTGGCTTTACATCGCCTTCTGAAAGAAGTTTTCCCAGAGACCTGGAATTCTTCACGACCCAGTGTGCATATTCATTCCCGTGGTTGCTCATCTCTTCCATGGCGATCCCCAGTGCTGCAACGCGTGAGGGGTGGAAATTATCCATGGTCCTCCAGGTAAGGTTCTTTCTGAACCTGTTCATGAGGTCCTCGTCATTTGAAAGGATGATGCCTCCCTGCGGCCCGAAAAATGTCTTGTGCGTGGACCCGAAGAGCACGTCACAATAGTTCAGTGCATCCTGCTGAAAAGCGCCCCCGGCAATAAGCCCCATGACGTGTGACCCGTCGTACGCAAGAGTGCAATCATATTTGTCACATAATTCCCTGAGAGGTTTCAGTTCATAATGCTTGAGAAAGTATGACTGGCCAAGTACCATAAGAGCTGGATTGGAGGATTTCATTGCCTTCTCTGTCTTTTCAAGGTCAACTTCCTGAGTTTCCTGATTGTAGGGTATATCATAATTCTGGACACCGAACATCTGCGGGAGATACCCGTTCTGGTAACCCGTATATCCGCCATATTTTTCCGGTATGGACAGGAGGTTTCTCTTTCTCTGCATCAATGAAAGCAGGATAACCTGCGAGGCTATGTGACCACCTGTAGGCCTTACTTCCGCATACTTGGCCCTGTAAACCTTTGCGGTAAGTTCCATTGTTTTTTCCAGGATTTCCTGGGTGTATCTGGTGCCACCATATGCATCATGGTCATTGAGGACGAGAGAATACCTTGATCCAAGATCCGATGCCATGGCTCTCCTGACGTCAGGGCTGAGTACGTTTTCCGAGGCCTGGAGGTTAAGGGTCCCGGTCCTGTATTTGTCATGCTTTTCCACAAGTTTCAGAATTTCACTCATTGAGCATCTTCCCCTTTAAAAAACTCAAAAAAATAATAACCACGACCAATCAATTGTTATCCAATTATATAACCTTTGCAACTACATTTCCTGACATTGAAATTTGTTCCGGTGCGCTATTGAATGTTTAAAACCATGAAAGACAAATAATTTGTTCATAACTTAGTTCAAAGAAATTCAGTTTAGGTACAGATCTCCAAAAATTTGTTGAAGTTGGAAACAGTCAATGCCCTTTCTTAACGTTCCACACAGGAAAGAGCGAATCGATAAACTGGCAACGTAAAGGGCTCCTGTGATTCGATGGCATTAAAACCTAGTACCCAATATTATGGCAACATGAATGTCAAGATGCGTATCCTTGTGGCATCTTACAGGCGCAAGGACGTGGCTGTGGAGCTTTTTGGCCGTACCCAGGACGGGAAATCGGTTACTGCCCTTTATTTCGGCTTCCAGCCATATTTCGATCTAGTGGAGCCAAATGAAGCTTGCCTTGGTATGTACAGGGCAGATCCTGAATTTGAGAGATTTGAGGATAAAAAGCTCTGGATTGACGGTACTGAAAATAATGTAAAACGAATTTACGTCAAATCCCCATGGATGGTTCCCCAACTCAGGGAAAAGTGCGGAAGGAAATTCGGGGTCATGGCTGCCGACATACCATTTCATCACAGATTCGTCTACGACAAGGATCTTGGTTCCTGCGTGGAAATAGAAGGGGAGGAACTCGAGGCAGAGAAGAAGCACTTCACCACAGATATCGTGATCAAGATCAATGAAATAAGAAATGTAACGGAGTTCAATCCACCATTGAAAGTTCTCAGTTTTGACATTGAAAATGCAATTGAAACTAAGAATAATGAGCAGTATGGCCATATTCTCGTAATCGGCTACTCCATATTTGACGGCACCAACTGGGAAAAAGGAGCAATCAGGGGTAGCGAGGAAGACATTCTATGGGGCTTTAACAAGCTCGTAACATCCAAGGATCCGGATGTAGTAACAGGCTACAACATAGATGGTTACGACCTTCCGGTTGTCAAGTACAGGATGAGCCTGTACAGGATACCTTTCAGGATTGGCAGAGATTTTGAGGAGCCACACAGAATTCAGGGCCAGTACTGGCGAATGCACGGCAGAATTATTGCAGATACCTGGTGGGGCGTGAAGAAAGTTCTGCACCCAAAGCATGAAACGCTTAACTATGTGGCAAAAGAGCTGCTTGGGGAAGGTAAGGACAACATAAACAGGCTGAAGATTGAAGAGGAATTTCAGAACCGCCCTGAGGAGGTTGTTCAGTACTGTATTAAGGATGCCGACCTGACTCTCCAGATCTTCAACAAATTACGGCTCATGGACAGGAATATGTTCATGAGCACTGTTACAAAGCTACCTCTTGACGATGTTACAAACGGCGGTACCAGCAACTACGTGGACTCACTTCTCATAAGAAAGGCAGATCAGGAGAACATTGGGGTGCCAATGACTGCAAGAAGCATGAAATCTGCACCCATTGAAGGCGGATACGTACACAGTATAGGCGCGGGAATATATGACAACGTAGTGGTGCTGGACTTCAAGAGCATGTATCCGTCCATGATTATGAAATACAACATCTGCTTCACAACCTTTGACCCAAAGGGCCAGATTGAAGCTCCCAACGGAGTAAGGTTCCTTGACAAGGAGCACAGGGAAGGGTTAGTTCCACGGTTGCTCAGGGAACTCATGAATGAAAGGGACAAGGTCAAGAAGCTTATGAAGGAAGCTTCGTCTCCAGAAGAAAAGGAATATTACGATGGAGTCCAGGGGGCAATAAAGATACTTATGAACACTTTCTATGGTGTTCTGGCCTCATCTTTCTGGCGTTTCACAAACCTTGAGATTGGGGGTGCAGTCACAGCCTTTGCCAGGAACACAATCAAGGCACTTATTGAGAAACTCAAGGATGAGAACTACAAAGTCATCTATGGCGACACTGACAGCATTTTCATTGAATCCGGTGCAGCAAGCCACGAAGAGGCTGCCAGGGTTGGCATAGAACTCAGCAACAGGCTTTCCACGGAAGAGGGCGTAATAGTTGAATTCGAGAAGGTGATGGATCCACTTTTCTCCCACGGCGCCAAGAAACGTTACGCGGGCAGAATAGTGTACCCTGAGAACCAGAAAGGTGAAGTTCTGGTAAGAGGGTATGAGGTACGGAGGACGGACTCCTTTGACCTGCAGAGCGAGTCACTTTCAAAGGTGTTTGACTACGTAATGAACAGGGATGTTGAAGGTGCCGTGAATTTCAGGAACCAGATACTGGACATGGTCAGGCGTGGCGACTCTTCCATAAACATAGAGAGCCTTGTGATTTCAAGAACCGTAAAACAATTTGACCAGTACAAGGAAGAGAAATCCCTGGCAAATGTAAGGGTGGCAAAGAAGCTAATGGAGCAGGGTGAAACATTTATCCCGGGGATGAAGGTATCATGGATAGTCACAAACAGCAAGAAATCTCCCCAGGAAGTTGAACCCTACATTGACGGGTCTGAATTCAAGTTCAAGCCTGACTGGGAATATTATTCAAGGCGGGTAGAAGAGACTCTCGACAGAGTGCTTGAAGGAATTGCTGAAGATTACGGCTTCAACAAGAACAACCAGGCAAGCCTGTTCCAGTTTACAGAAGGGAAGCCTTCAGGAAAAGTGAAAGAGAAGAGGAAGGAGTCACCCGACGAGGATAATGGCCCAATGCAATCAAAACTCTTCTGACCTTACCTGTATTCATTTATTCTTACCCGGTTTTCTGGTTTCCCTTCCAGATACCTTCTGACATTCTCGCATGCACGATAAATTGCATTGTCTGCTGATTCTCTTGAAATGCCCCCGACGTGAGGCGTAAGGTATGCATTATCAGGTATCGGGAAAGCGACCTTTGGTTCGTTCCACCACACATCGGTGAGGTAGACCTTTCCAGGGTTTTCTGTAAGGAATAACCGTAGGTCGCTTTCAACCACTATATCTGCACGGGCAACATTCACTATCATGTCTCCCTGGAATCTGGCCAGGAGGGCCTTGTTCACAATCCCCAGGGTTTCCTTTGTCTTTGGAAGTGCAATCAAGAGAACGTCGCAATTGCTGACCAGTACTTCCGCTGAATCCATGAAACGGTCCACATTCTTGTCTTCCCTTGGGGTACGAGTGAACGCATTTACATTCATTCCAAATGCCTTTGCAATTCTGGCGCAGCTTCTACCAATGCCACCATGGCCCAGCACTCCCAGTGTCCTTCCCCAAAGAGAACCCACTTTATCTTTCCTGTAATTCCCACTTCCGGTCTCGGAGAAAAACTGGCAGATCTTCTTTTCATGTGCCAGCATCATTGCAAAAGCGTGTTCGGCCACTGGATCAGAGAAGGTACCGGCATTGCTGAATACCTCTACATTCGGGGGAAGCTTGTTGAACTCAAGATGGTCAACCCCTGCACTTATGGTCTGGACTGCCTTTAGTTTGTCCGTTGGAACAAATCTTGGTAAAATAATCTGGATGTCTGCATCTTCAGGTTTCTGCACAGAGACTTCAATGCCTGTTATTTTGCTGCACTTTTCTGCAACTTCTGGGCTGACATCGTGCATAATGGTGGCTTTCATTGAGAAAAAGATATTGTGCTTAATTTAAACTTTTCATCGCGTTAGGGGGATTCAATTGTGGCTAGTAATTTTTATATCTTATCAAGAAAATCTGATACCCTGCTGCGTTGAAGATCCCCTACAGGAGGTATACTGATCTCAATTCTCAGAATTTTCTCTGTTGAAAATTTTTCCGGGTCAAGCAATTCAAGCTTCCTATCAAAAAGCCAGAGGGCATCTTGATACAAGGTGAACCTTCCTGCCTGAAATATTGCGTTTCCAGTGTCCAGTTCCATTGCGAACATAAAGCTGTCTTTGAACTTCACATCCAGAAGAGGCATTGCACTGTGTTGATATTCCATTCCACCAGTTTTTCTGATTAGGAAATCAATCCTTGGATCAGATTGAACAAGAAATCCCCTGGCTTCGTTTATTGTTGAAAGTATCCAAGGTTTCCGCAGCTGTTCAGAAAGTGACTCTATGATTGCGTTAAGCTTCAATTTTCCCACCGTATTCTATGTTGAGGCCCCAGGGCATTTTCAAGTCTGTGGTTACCCATATGACATCATATCCATCTGGTTGTGTCTCTGGAAAATTTGCTCTCCCATCAGTGAATATAACAACCGGTTCTGAATTGTTCTCTTGGTCCAGCAGGTCGAAAAGGGGTTTGAAATCTGTGCCTCCAAAGCCCTTCCGCCTTAAAATGGAGCTTAATTCTGAAGCAGCTGTCACAAACACATCACTCTGTATCTTGGCGTCGATCTGTATAAGCCTTACTGAGATGTCCTGCCGTCTTGATCCTATGAGGTAAAGTACATCAGAAAAGAATGTTGATAGGGTAACTTCTCCAATGGAAGCAGATACGTCAATACAGATGATTACATTGTTGAACAGATGGAATCTCTGGGGCAGAAATATGCCGTTGCTGACGTATTTTCTCTGGAACCTTCTGTAGGAATGGGACTCCCTGTCATTGAATGCGTATTCTGAAAGGATGTCATCCCATCTGACGCTTTCAATACTCTGGGCCGTAATGGGCAAATCTACCGAGAAACCCCTCCTTCCTAAAGTGCGTTCGGACAGCCTGGCTTTTGAAAGCATCTCTAAGGTCTTGGCCTTATAGTAGCCATATTCCATGCCTCTTTTCAGCGATTCCTTCAGAATTTCTGAGAGGTCATCGTAATTGAGGCACATGATTTTCGCAACGCCTGACAGGCCCTGTTCTATATCAGCAAAATCAGGCTCTGTCTCAAGGCCGTATATTTTACCGTCCAGGTCCTCAATATCCCTGAGATTCCCGCTCTTAATGGACTCCCTTACTAGAGAGGAATAAATTTCTTCAGCAGACTTCCCTGAAAAATCCCGCCTGTGGAATCTTACTCGCACACCCCTGTCAAGCCCTTCATGAGCAAGTATGGAGTTCACGCAGTATTCAGCAGACAGCGCCCAAAGGATCCTGCTTCTATGTTTTTTCCTCTCCCCATAGTCCATTGTAAGGTGGAGAATCTCCCTGCAGAGCCAATAGGCAAGCTCCTGTGGTGTAGAATGTTCTACAAACTCATCATTGTATAGGATAGAACGCCCATCAGAATGGAATCTTTTCACATTACGGTCAGGCGCGAAATTGAAGTCCGATACAGCAGAACCGAAGAAAGGGTATGAAATAAGAAGCCTTGTCCTTATGCCTCTTAACAGAGCATCAGAATTTGACATCAACCCCACCCAGTATCTCCTGGGAATCCCGGTAAAAACTGAACGCGGCATGGAGTTCATAAAATATTCCCAACTTCCCTCCTCTGGAAAAGGTGTCTGGTTCCTGGACGAACTTACCCATGCAAGAACATCCCTACAGGGTTTGGTTTTTCAGTTAATACAGGACAATGCAATAGAATCTTACTCTGTGCCTGATGGTTGGAGGCATTTTGTGGCGGCTTCAAATCTTGCTTCCCACAGAAGCATTTCAAACCCAATGCCCAGCGGTCTCCGGAGCAGGTTTACAGGCGGACATTACATCCTTGTGCCAGATCTTGTGGACTGGACTGCATGGGCAGCGTCTCACGGCGTTGACAGCAGGATAATTTCCTTCGTCACTTACATGGAAAAGATGGACAGAAAGCCGTGGCTTTTCAGAATGGATGGCTCTGAGCCAATGCTTACTCCAAGAAACTGGGCTATTGGGGTCAATTATGCCGTATCCAACTTTCAGGGCGATCTGCTTGAGAACACACTCATGGGAATGATAGGTGAGGAAAACGGCATTGAACTTCTGCAATACCTGAAGGCTTCTTCTGACATGCCCGACTTGAACAGGATCCTGGAGGGGGATCTTTCGTGGTTCAAGGCAGATCATGATCCTTCAAGATACTACCTGTTAATCAGCAGCTTTGGAAAGGAAGCTGCAAGAAATCACTCGAACCTGGACAGGATTCTTGGCATTGTCCTTAGTCTTAAGGATGAGTATGCTGCACAGGCCTTTTCGCTAATTACAAGGACTGCCCCAAGGGACTGGCTCCTGGAAAGCAAATTCTTATCAGATAACCTGGGAAAATTCAAGGAGATACTGGGTGGGGTTGATGTCAAATTCTGATGCTCTGTTAAGAGGCATAAGGACAAGGCTTCTTATTTCATACCCTTTCTTCGGTTCTGCTGTATCGGACTTCAATTTCGCGCCTGACCGT
>JAJZKS010000266.1 GCA_021850835.1 Thermoplasmata archaeon | reverse complement strand
TGGCTCTTCCTACAATGTTTCAGTGACGAACCAGCCAATCAGTGAGGTTTCAGCTCTGGCAATATTTCTAGACAGGTTCTTCAACGGCACTGAATTAGCAAGAACCTTCCAGGGAAGGTTGAACATCAAGCCAGCAGCAAAAGGCAAGAATGTGAAGATTCTACCCACGGAAAAAGAATGCCTCCGCCTGTTGGTCAATTATGGAGCAGATGAAAAGCTTATCCTGCACTCTAAAGCAGTAAGGGCATTGGCAGTCAAAATTGCATCCATGTGCGGTGCAGACGAGATTCTTGTCTCCATTGGTGCATTGCTGCATGATATCGGAAGAACCAAGACCAATGGTATCAGGCATGCATTCGAGGGATCACAGATCCTTGAAGAAGAGAACCTGGATGAACGGATCGTAAAGATAGTGCAGAGACACACAGGCGCAGGAATTCCAAAGTTGGAAGCTATTTCACTTGGGTTGCCTGAGATGGATTTCATCCCGGATACCCTGGAAGAGAAAATTGTGGCCCATGCTGACAACCTTTTTGCCAGTGACCGCAGGATTACCCTGGACGAATGCGTTCAGAACTACAGAGGGAAGGGTCTTGACTCACCAGCTGATAGAATAGTAAAGTTGCACACCTTTCTCTCAGACCTCTGTAAAGTCGATATTGACTTGATTTGAAATTATTTTGCATAAGAGCCGCAATTTTATTGCGAAAGAATTAAACGCTTAGAAAAATTACCGTAGCTACAGTGCCGTTGTAGCTTAGCTGGTAGAGCACTCGACTGTTAATCGAGCGGTCGTCGGTCCAAATCCGACCAACGGCGTTTGGGGCTGTAGCTTAGCTAGGTAGAGCGCCTGGCTCATAACCAGGTGGTCATCGGTTCGAACCCGGTCAGCCCCATCTTATTCTCGGTTCAGAACCAGGCTGAAAAGCAATTTAACTTAGAGAAAATAATTCCTCTTAATCTAATGAACTGTGCTTCCTATGTACTAATCATTCCGAAAAGCGTATTTATAACTTAAAATATCGAAGTAAAATGGAACAGGCGAAGAAGGCAATCATTGACGTTGCGCATATCAAGAGCAGGGATGGAAACTCCCTCAGAATAACCCTGCCAAGGAAAGTTGCAGAAAGACTTGAGTTGACCAAGGATGACAATGTGGTTGTCTTTACCATGGAAGATGGGAAAATTTGCATTGAAAAACTAAAACAACTTTAGTCCTAGACACAGACTTTTCTGGATACTGCCTTACATTACCAATATAATGCTTCCATGGAAAACAAGGTCTCCTTTTGATTCCCAATAACAAATGGCACTTTTCAAGCAACTGAATTGCCTTTTCTTTCAAAGGCTTATTAAAAATAAATTAAAATGCGAAAGATAATTTAAAGCATTGGCCCTTTTTTAGCTTTCTCAACAAATAAATCCTTTAATTCACTTAAAGCGAACATAAGCTGCCGGGCATTATCTGTTCTCACTTTGAGCATTTTTCCGTCAAAGTCATCAAAATTACATTCAATGGACTCATTCAGTTCGATTAAATGCCACTGGGAACTCACATACGCCTTTCCAAGGGTCGTTTTGCTGTCCCCATTCTTCATGCTGAATGGTATGATAAAAATCCTCCTGCCACGTACAACTCCTGCCAGTTTATCCCTCAAACTGGGGCAATTATGAACCGAAGTTAAAAAAATTGACTTACTCAAAGTTTTATCTATAATTGATTTGGTGTGGATATTCATCCTCGACGGATAATGCTACCTCCGTTAAAGCCACGAAGTTTTCATTGTAATAAAATATGCATAATGTAGTGTTATGTAATCATGAAAATCCGGGCCCCATTTCACATTCTGGCCCAGACGCTCTCCAGCCTGACCTTAGCCCTTTCAATACTGTCCTTCTTCTGAAGTGTAACAACCACTGCATCACCTTCAGCTATTCCCTCAAAGTCCCTAATGTTCTTTGGTATCTGTATGACATATTTTTTTCCTACTTTTGCTGGAAATTCCATGATTGAACAGAAAAAACTGGAATATCTCATTTTTTGTCTGTCTGACAAATGAGAAAATGAGCTCAATTTACTGGCTGTAGGATGGTTACTTCCACGCAGATCCCATCATTTCCGCAATTTTCTTTGATTCCGGTGTCCCCAGGGCCTCAAGGTTCCTGATTACATTGAGGCAATTTTCCTTTGGGTGGTTCTGACTTAGTTTCCATTTTCCTTCGACATTAGTCACCTCAATTTCAAAGGCAACGATTGCCTTGAGCATCCCGCTGTATTGCGGATCACTCCAGTCAGCCCACCAATTCCGACCCAAGTTATGCTCGTGAATTCTTGTGAGTTCATCGAGAATTTCTATCTTTTTTTCATTATCTTTTAAAAGACTCAAATGGCCTGTTGCGGCCACATTAGCATAATTCCACGTTGGAACAGCATGATCCTCTTCATACCACCCCGGTGAAATATAATGATTCGGACCCGTAAACAGAACAAGCACTTTCTTTCCTTCCTGCCCCTTCCATAAGCCGTTGGCCAGTGCTAGATGGCCACGAATTCTTCTGAATTCGTCATCTATGAGCATTGGAATAGAAGCTACCGCAGGTTCCTCGTTGCCAGGAGAAAAAAGGTGCCCAAAATTGTGCTC